>JAQGHT010000906.1 GCA_028291565.1 Planctomycetaceae bacterium
ACCCCAGTTTCGTGGGATCATTGGGCCAGAAGAACAGTCCGCTGTTGTAGAAACTGACCCGTTCTATCGCAGTCAAATTTGCAGACTTGCCGCTTTCCAGGTCATGGAGAAATGTGTCGTACTGCCAGCCCCCGGGTTGAAAACGAAATTGTTTGTGTTGCTCTTCCCAGTTCGCATTTTCGGGGCTCTGCCAGCCTCGGCCGATAATGGCTGTTTTACCATCTGGCGACCAACCGGCGAACTGAGTCCACGCATCAGGTTCGTTTGCCAATTCTTCAGCGAGCCGTCGTCGTCCCGTGCCAGCAACACTCACGACCATCGCCCGCATGGTACGGACATTCGCATGCCGTCCACCAGGCAGATTCGTCTGGAGTTCGGTATAGCCGATCAGCCGTTCCACGTTTGGTTCAGCTGCAAACACCGGGCAGACCAACCCCGCGTACAGGCACGCGAAAGTCAAGCAGATCCGTTGATTCATGTCGGTTAGCATCCGCAATTATTTGACGGTCTTGATATACTTGATGAACTCGGCGTCGACCGTTCGCAGGTCGCCGAACACATTGGTGAATTCCTGAAGCCGCTCTTTGGGCGTGAGATATTCGAGCGGTTGCTTGGCTGCCAGCATGGTCAGATATTTGACGTACTCTTGAGGTTTCTTGCGGATCAGAAAATAGGTCAAAGCCCAGCTTTCCGCATAGGCGTCTCCGGCCAATTCGGCGGTTGTCAAGCGTTCGTCCTTGCTGATCAATTGCTTCAATGAGTCCTCGCCGCGCCGTTTGGCGAACTCTTTGAACCGCTTTAAATACGTCTTATGCACCTGTCCGGCGGTCTTCCAACCTGTCTTGCTCTTCAAATCGGGTGTTTCGAAGTAGGTCGCCATGCCCTCGGTCAGCCAGCGGGGATTGTCAGCCAGACGCGTATGCAGACCACAATTGAAGGCAATCTGGTGCGTCGCTTCGTGGACCATCGTCGCAACGTTGAAGCTCCTCGCCAGTCGCTGTTCGATCACTTCGGGCGAATTCGCCTGCGGATTCTGTTTATCGAAAGCCAGATCGTACAAGACGATACGGTTCGAATAACTCGAAAAATACCCCGGAACAGCCGCCACGTCCGGTCCGACATCGACTGTGGCAAACTCAGCGAACTGAGTCTGCTGCTGAAAGATCAAGGCGACCAGCGGAAATGGCGGCGCAGTCGTTTTGAAATTGCGATCGGGATGATTCCAATACAGCAAAAACGCTGTTGCCAGTCGCTCTAGTAACGTACCGCACCAGCGAGTGTAGGCTTCTGAAGTATTCGTGCACAGGACATAATGTTCTGTCAGGTGGGTACGAAAACCCGGTCCCATTTCCCGTACCAGCTGAGCTCCCAGATCGGCTTTGGAAATCGGCGCGAACGGTTTGCCAGTGGGTTTGCGTCCTTGAAGCCGCTCGGCACTCACGGCCCAGATTCGGGAATCGATCCCCTGAATCAACAGGCTCTTGTCCTGACCTTCCAAGAGGACTTTTCCCGTAATTTCTTGAGTTTTTTGTTTTTCATCGAGAAATACGAAATGGTCGGCAAGTATCGGAGCATCCGGTGTCGCATTGGGCTTGCTGGCAACGGTCGCGTCGAGTTTGGAAGCTGCCCCGGCCGTTGCTGGTGTCTTTGGATCGGTTTTTTCCTGTCCGAACAGGGGCAACTCGAACCCGGAAACCTGGAGCGCGCACGCCGCCCAGGCCGACTCTGTCAGCAATTGCCGTCGATTCAGATTTCGTCCAGCTTGATTGTGGCACGACTCTCCGTGTCGTGAAAGGCGAGTCAAGGGCGAGGCGACTGGCGAGGAGTTCTCCGTGTGAGTCCAGCGGACCATCAGCTCCACACAAGCTCGGGGTAGATGCAGCATTCTGGTATGGTTTGTTCCAATACGTGCCGTTCGAACGACGCCTCGCCGGTCGCTGCGCTACTGGCTCGCCTGATGCGACACGGAGTGTCGCACTCCACTGCAAGGTCGGACTGTGCGGCAATTGCTCAACAGATTCCTTGGCGAACGAAAATCAAATCAGACACGACTTTGATTCATCTCTTGGCTGAATCGACTGTCTGGCATTAGAATAATTGATTGAATCCAGAAGTCATTACGAATCCGGTCCATTTCCCAACCTGAGCGAGAATTTTATTTTCGCGCGGGCGAGGCAATGTTCTGCAGGATTTTCGGATTGGGAAGTCGACGTAGCCAAGGTCGCGAGACCTGGGGAGTTCGACAGCAAAAATTCAATCAGCCACCCCAATCTCTCACGAGATGGGTGACAAATCCGGGCAAGGCAGTTCAGAATCTTGAGACGATCGAATTTATTCTCGGGATCACAATCGGCCAATTTGCGATAGGAGCACGAGCATGACGGGGACTTTCAAGGTCCGTTGGAACCAGGCGCTGGCCGTTGTTTGCGTGGTTGCCCTGGGTGGATCCTACGGCTTCGCGAATGACGCCGAAGTTCAAGCCACTGGCATCCAAGTCGCTCAGGAGAAGCCGGCCGCTCCAGAAAAGCCGACCGGCGCTGAAAAACCCGCCAATTCCACGAAGCGGAAATGGGAAGGCTACCAACTGCAGGAGTTGGACGAGCCGCTGACACCCTTTGTGCCCAAAACTCCGCGGACACAGGCCGATGTAGAAGCCATTGAAAGCTTGAGCTGGCTCGCTGTCGGCCAGATCTTCGAGCAGCGATCCGATATGAAATCGGCCGTTGACGCCTATAAGAAAGGCCTCAAACACAACGCGAACTCGCTGGTATTGGTCCGCAAATTGATGGCCTTGTCGCTGGCCCTGGGAAATGATGAAGAGGGAATTCAATATGCACATCGCGCGATGGAGCTGAACCCCAGCGATGCCCGAAGTCTGCGGATGGTCGGTAAAGTCCTGGCGCCGGACGACCCGGCGCGTGCGATTCAGTTATTCGAGCGAGCCATTAAATCGCCGACGCTGGCCAAAGAGTCGCCCATGTATGTGACTCTGATGCTGGACCTGGGGCTCTTGTACAACGAAGCGAACCGCAAGGCCGAAGCGGCTGATTGTCTGGCCGTCGTATTTGATGCCATGCAGAACCCGGAAAAATACAAGCTCGACAATGACGTCCGGAAAGAGCTGCAGTCGAACCGCGATATTGAATTTGAACGCCTGGGCCAGGTATTCTTGAATGCGGGCAAACCCGACTTGGCCCTTGAGGCCTTCCAGAAAGCAGTCGACACCAAGCGTGGCAGCGTCGGCAGTCATGCCTACAATCTGGCCCAGGTCTATCACCAAACCAAACACCCGGACAAAGCTCTGGCGGAATTGCAGAAGTATTTCGACGCGCAGCGGCAGGCCAAAGGTCGTGCCGCTTATGAATTGCTGGCCACGATTTTAAAAGATCTGGGCAAGGAAAAAGAACTGATTGCCAAGCTGGAAGAGTTGGCCGAAAAGGATCCCAATAACACAACGTTGGCTTTCTATCTGGGTTCGCAATATGTTGCCGGAGACAGACTTTCCGATGCCGAGGCGCTGTTCAAGAAAGCCTTGACCAAGGATTCCGATCCAGAAGGTTATAAAGGGTTGCTGCAGATCTATCGGCAGCAGAACCGGGCGAAAGACTTGATTGCTCTGTTGGCCAAGATCTATACCAAGAAAAAGAACCTCGAAGGATTTGACTCTGACCTGGTCGCCATCAGCCAGAATGCTCCGCTGCTGGATGAAATGCTGAATCTCGGTCTGACGGCAATTAAAGCCGAAAAGCCGGACCTCGAAGTCAGTTCGCTCTATGTCCTGGCAAAGCTTGCGGGACAAGGCAAACGCTACGATGCCGCCACAGAGCTATTTCGCCACGTAATTGCTTCATCACGAACTCAGAAACTGAAATTCCAGTTGTATGACGAACTGGGCGACCTTCTGACCGACGCCAAACGCTTCGTCGAACTGGCGAAGATGTATGCCGAAGCGGCCGCCGATCCAGATCTGGAAGTGCAGAGGTCCAACCTGGTCTATCAGCAGTCGCGGGCTCTCGAGTTCGCCGGGCAGACCCAGGAGGCGCTCGATGTCGCCGAAAAAGCCAAGACGTTGTTCCCCGAGTATGAGCCCCTGTTCCAATTCCAGATTGGCTGGATCTACTATCACTCGGTTCAATATGAGAAGGCCATTCCGCTGTTTGAGAAAATCATTGCTGCGGAAAAGAAAAAGCCCATTGCGGAAAAGAATGCCCCGATCCTCAAGTTCTCCCGCTCCAGTCTGTCGAACATTCATGTGTTGATGGGCAACATGCTGAAGGGGGAACAGGTCCTGGAAGACATGCTGCTGGAAGACGAAAACGATCCCGGTGTCAACAATGACCTGGGATATCTCTATGCAGATCAGGGCAAGAATCTTGAGAAAGCAGAAAAGATGATCTTGAAGGCGGTGCGGGCGGAACCCGAGAATGCCGCGTACCTCGACAGTCTGGCATGGGTGTTGTATAAGCGTGGCAAGTACCAGGAGGCTTTGGTACAGATGGAGAAGTCACTGGAAAAATCCCAGGCTAAACAGAACGCGGCGGACGCCACATTGTGGGACCATCTCGGGGATATTCAGGATCGATTGAAGAATGCGGAAAAGGCGGTTGCGGCGTGGAAGAAGGCCTTGGAATCAGCCAAGGCTGAATCACATCCCGACGCCAAACTGATCGGCCGAATTGAAGATAAACTGAAGAATCAGGCGGGTGGCCAGGGCAATCTGAAACCAGAACGCGCGACGAACCCGTAGACAGAATGGTGAGCTTGGGCGTAAGCTCAATCGTGATGACGACTCCGTCAAAGTTCGCGACCGTCCACTTATTAGACGGGCTCAGATTGATACCTCGCGCGGAAAAATGGCTCACCTTGAACGGTAATCACATATTGCCGATGTGACAGCCACTTCCGCGAGTGGAAAGAACGTGCGAAAACCATCCGGCAGATGCCGGACGCTCGCCGGGTCATTCGGGATAAGCTTCACTAGAAAACACAGCAAGAGACGAGATCCAATGGCTGGACATTCCCACTGGGCGAATATTTCGATCAAAAAAGGGGCCATTGACAAGAAGAGAGGCAAGGTTTTCGGCAAGCTGAGTAAAGCCATTATCGTGGCCTGTCAACTCGGTGGCGGTGACCCTGCAATCAATCTCAGATTGCGCTATGCCATCGACAAAGCCCGTTGTCAGAGCATGCCCAAGGACAACATTGAGCGCGCCATCAAACGGGGGACGGGCGAAGCGGGCGACGAAGCCTACATGGAAGTCCTCTATGAGGGCTACGGACCACACGGCGTCGCGGTTCTGTGCGATATTCTGACTGAAAATCGCAATCGCACCGCTGGTGAAGTCCGCAAAATTTTCGAAGTCCACGGGGGAAATCTGGGCCCGACAAACTGTGTTGGCTACATGTTTGAACGCAAGGGATTGTTCGTCATTCCGGCGAAGAACATTGATGAAGGCAAACTCTTCGAAATCGCACTGGAAGCCGGGGCTGATGACGTTCAGCAGTATGGTGAAGTGTTCGAGGTAATTTGCGAAGTGTCGAGTTTTGACGCCGTTCAAACGGCGTTTCAGCAGCATCACGTGCCAACCGATTCGGCCGAAGTCACGCGAATCGCCAAAACGACCGTGTCGTGCGATGTTGACCAGGCGCGACAAGTCATGAAGTTGCTGGAGGCGTTGGAAGACAATGACGACGTGCAGACGGTGACGTCGAATTTTGAAGCCAGCGACGAAGTCATGCAGACTCTGGCCGCTGAGTGACGTCATAATTAAGGGACCCCAGTCGCCAGTGGTTGAACGTTTGGAACTCGATGGCACGCGAACCGATTATCAGCGGATCCGGCGAAGAAAAGCCTCCCCCATCTCATACGGGGGCAGGAGGTGGATTCGGGAATCTGCCTCCGCTGAATCCGGGTTCGGGTGAAGTTTTCGGCAACCCCGAAGAGCCCGATAAGCACCTGGAGGAAGAACTGCGACCGAAGCGGTTGTCCGAAGTCGTCGGACAACGCAAGGTGATCGAACGCCTGCAAATCATCCTCAATGCGGCAAAAAAACGGAAAGAGCCATTAGGCCATCTATTGCTCGACGGCCCCCCGGGTCTGGGCAAAACCACATTCGCCATGGTCTTGCCGAACGAAATGGGCGTCGACAGTCAGGTCACGTCAGGACCAGCCCTGACGGCACCTAAAGACATTCTCGTCTACTTGACGAACGCCACCTACGGCTCGATCTTATTCATTGACGAGATTCATCGTCTGCCGAAGACGGTCGAAGAATTCATCTATCCGGTCATGGAAGACTTTCGCGTTGATATCGCGCTCGGCGAAGGCGTGAACGCCAGAACGATCAACCTCAAGCTGAAGCCGTTTACGATCATCGGCGCCACGACACGCAGTGGCATGCTGTCCGCTCCTTTGCGAGATCGTTTCGTCAATCGCGAGCACCTCGATTTTTATGATGTGCTGGAACTGACCGAAATCGTGACGCGGAACGCGCGCAAACTCAAAACAAAAATCGCTCCCGAGGCAGCCCACGAAATCGCGATCCGCAGCCGGGGAACGCCGCGAAAGTCAAATAATCTGCTCCGCTGGACGCGAGACTTTGCCGACAGTGAAGCCAATGGCGAAATCACGTTGGAAGTCGCCAAACTCGCCTGTGAAAAGCGGGAAATCGACTGTTTAGGCCTGGACCATCAGGATCGCCGATATCTGAAAACGCTGTGGAATGTGTTCGCCGGAGGCCCGGCGGGACTGCAGGCTATCGGACACAGCATGAACGTGCCGCCCGACACCCTGGAAGACGAAGTCGAGCCATTCCTGTTGCGCCTGGGATTTGTCCAGCGCACGCCGCGTGGTCGCACGATCACACCCGCGGCGCTGGAGCATCTCAAGCTCATGGGAGACACCGGCCCGCTCGCCGGTCATTTGTTCTAACCGATTGCAATTCGCCACCCGCAGCCTGACTTCAGATGATGCTTACTCTGGTAGCGGCTGTCGGGAGGGATCTAATTCAAATTTTTCGACAGGGATAAACCCGGCTTTATCGTCATAGACATGCAGCGTCGACTTGATCTCATCCAACATTCTTTCACCATATTTCAAACCTAACTGTTCCAGACCAAATTCGGCAGCTGCCAAAGGCTTGTTCAATTCGGTGCGCACCAGAGAGTAGTGGTCGCAGGACTGGTGCAGAGTCTTGAGGTTATTCTTTTGAACCGACACCTGGTGACTCAGTCGCTCAATCTCAACGGGAATAAAAATGCCCTCAATATTGCGATAGGATGTCTTGGTCTCTTCGCGAGCATCAACAGCATTGGTGCTTGCGACTAAAGAATTCACCACAACGTGAAACCCGACTTTGCCATCGTACTGATAGACTTGTCGCGAATTCGTTTTGGCGCCACTCGTAACTTCGGTATAAACCGGGGGCACTTCGCTGCTGATGTAGAGATCCATTTGCCGTTCTCCGGCAGGCAGATCCTGGTTTTCCGAATTGGCTCGTAACGACTTGATGACCAAGTCACTGTGTTTCCACGGCCCCTGTGCGAATCGCGAACGAGTTCCCTCGAATAGAACTCGAACATCTAGAAAACTTTGATGAAACGAAGCCTTTCGTGGTGATTTTCGGTACAGAATTCGTCCGCCGTTCAGGGGGACAGACTGCACGATCGGGAATTGGGGAAGCTGCCGTACTGTTTTTTGAGTATCAAATTCATAACCATCATCGCTGGTGATGATCCAGTGGATTGGTGAAGTGGGGCGTTTTATGAGAATCTCGGCGCCAGACTCAACATCCAGGCCCTCAATCGGCTGGTCCGTACTGTAAACGGCATGGTACTTCTGCTGCGGCAGATTGGTACTAAAACTCACGACTCCGCGTTCGAATTGCCAGTGACGAGGGCCCGCGGCTGTTTCAGATTTGATCATGTCGGTAATCGTTGGACCGCGGTCCTGCTTTGGCTTATCGGTATCGGCAGAATCGATCTGCTCCTTGGAAAGACCGCCAGGCAACCCTCTTGCAACGCTGACTCGATATTCTCCGCCCCACGTCTGAATCCGCTCGTAGTTCTCCCGCAGCTTTAGCGAGAGCATTTCGAAAGCCTTCAGTTTTTCGTGTGGGTCAAGTTTTCTGCCGTATTTTGAGACATCTTGATTTTCGGCAACGAGCGTTCCTGGCGCTTGTGCAGAACATAGGCACGATTCAAAGCAGAAGCACCACACAAACAGGCCGCATATTCGCCGTTTAGGATTTGTCAAGGTCGAACCTCTTTTGGCAAAAACGGGACTCAGTTCAGGGAGAGAAGGCTCGCGAATGGAACAAGTTATACCAAATCTTAATACGCAATACGTGTGGCCAATGGCACGTGTTCGGCTTTTTAAAATGAATCGGAGCGGTATCTCTCCACCGACGAAACTCGACCCGGCCAGTTCCGAAACGGCAAACATCCGACTCCTGACCTTGTTTTCTGCCAGGCAGTGTGATGCAATACAGACTG
>JAQGHT010000932.1 GCA_028291565.1 Planctomycetaceae bacterium
CAAAAACGCGGCTTGCCGGTCGCGGTCGCGGCGGGATACTCAAAAAGTACTCCTTCTGCTGCCAGTGCCGTCAGAATTGGAACGAGATCGCTTTCCTTGAATTTGGCAGGCGAATCAATGCCCGCCGCCAAGTCTTTGGCGGACAGTGGACCGACAGAGTCCTGGAACGCTTTGAGAACGGCTTCCCGGCCTAGTTCCGTGAGATTTCGATCCCAGTACCGCGGCTTGCCCGTCGCGGTCGGTGCCGCGTAGACGTACAACTGTCCGCCGGCAGCAAGGTTCGCCAGAATGGGGGCCAAATCGCTTTCCGCGAACTTCTCGGTGGAGACACTTTGCGCGGCAATATCTTTCGCTGCTAACGGTCCCTTGGCTTGCTCAAGCGCTTTGAAAATGGCATCTCGGCCCAGGTCCGTAAGATTTCGATCCCAATAGCGTGGTTTTCCAGCAGCCTTGACGGGGGCAATCAGATGCAAATCTCCGGATGCGACATAAGCCTCCAGAATGGGAATGAGTTGCTTTTCGGTGATTTCGAAGGGCGGAGCGAGCTGTTGAGACAGCGGCTTGGCCAGCATTGGCGCACTCGCGGCTCGGATGATCCGCAAGACCTCTTCCAAAGCCTCGGGAGACGGTGGTTGTGGTGGTGTTTTCTTGCTCGCCATGGATCAGCACTCCTTGCCAGTCAACTGCGGTCGGATCTTCTATTGATGATGAATTGCCCGCGTCCTCAGGTTTCCTTTTGCGATACAGTAGTCCGATGGTGATCTCGAAGCAAGGAACGGATCATTGCCAACGGGGGCTTATCGTTCAATGATCCCGTCATTCTGCCTTTTCGTCCTCATCATCCTGCCGAATCTTCGATTGATCGTCCAACGTCCTGCTCCTGTGTTCGCTGACGATGCGTCAGCGCACGAAAAATTGTGTCCAGCACGAGATCCAGATGCACACCGACATCCTGCGAAAGAAATCGCAGCACGAAGTATCCCTGTTCCTGCAACAGCAGGTCTTTACGTCGATCGCGGCGATAAGCTTCGGGCGACTCCAGATGTTGAGATCCGTCTAATTCAATCACCAGTCGCGCATCCGCACAAACCAGATCAACCTCCATCTGTCCACGCTCATCGAAGGGGATCGGCAACAGGGTATTCAAGCGAAATCGTCCCGCCGATTCGGGTAATGTTTCCAATCGCCGGAATAGAAAGGCTTCCGACGCACTACGTGCCCGATCCGCACCTTCCGCATCAGGCGACGTGGCCTGAGTCACATCAACAAAAAGATTAGCGAGTAACGTATCGACCCCGTCCTTGCACAGCCGACGGACGGCGGAGGCGTAGGAGTCCTTCCACTGCGGATCAACGGGTAGCGGAATCGTGGCAGGCCATCCCGGAACGGCACTTCCTGGTAACTGAATTTGATATCCGATTGCCTCGTATCCACGGCAACGGCGATCAAACATCCGGGACAGCATGGGGACATTCAAATCGGCGTAATCATAGACCCGTACTTCACGTTTTCCGTGATGCAGACGATGTAACCGGCCAACATATTGGGCGATCGTCCCCTGCCAGGAAACGGGAAGTGTCAGAAACAAAGTATCCAAACGGGGATCATCAAAGCCCTCGCCAACAAATTTCCCCGTGGCCAGGACTACGCGATTTTCATTGGGAGGAATTTCCATCAATCGCGAAGTTGCATGCTTCAGTTCTGTTCGCGACATCCCGCCGCGCAGCACAATCAAGTGTTGAACATTCGCCGACAACCTCGCGGCAAGACGGTCGAGATGCTCGTTGCGTTCCGTCAAAACCAAGGGGGATCTGCCGTCACGCACGGACTGCAACACTTCATTGCAGATCAACTGGTTCCGTGCCGCATCACAGATCAACTGGGAATACAGATCCTGAAATTGAACGCGGACGGTTTCGGACGGTTTTTCCGACGCCAGAAAGCCGGTGGGGCGGACGCAAACCGTATGTTCGAATGGACGCACCGCGGCTTGAGCCAGAGCGTCGACATGGTGCCGGACCGGTCCACATTGCATGAAGATGATCGGATGCTGCCCATCCTTGCGGGCAACCGTGGCGGACAAACCCAGGACGAACTTCGCTTTCGCGCGCCGGATGACTTGCTCGAATGAATGCGCCGACACGTGATGGCATTCGTCAATGATAAGGTGTCCGTAGCCTTCGACAATCTCGTTGACTTCACCCTGATGGACCAGGCTTTGAATCAGAGCGACATCAATAGCACCATTGGGTTTCTTGCGTCCTCCCCCGACACGTCCGATTGATTGATGAGGCAGGCCGAGGAATGATGCCAGGCGATCCACCCATTGTTCTAAAAGTTGCCGGCGATGCACCAGGATTAGGACGTTCACTCCACGTTGAGCAATCAGCCACGCCGCGAGGACTGTCTTACCGAACGCGGTGGTCGCGGACAAAATCCCCGTATCGTGCGCCAACATTGCCCGAGCGGCCGTTTCCTGGTCGTTCCGTAAGACTCCTTGAAATTCGACTGCCAGACTCTGGCCCAGTTGTCTTTCGTCGCGAACGGTGGTTTCGGTTTTCAATCGCTTGAACAGTTCTTGTACGTCAGCCAGACATCCGCGCGGCAAGCGGATGGACTCGGCTTGATCTTCAGCGCAGCCGATGACACATGGCTTGTCATAGGCCGGCAATCGCATGGATTGAGCCTGCTGGAATTCAGGATTCTGAAACGCTGCGAGACGAACGAGGCGATTTCGCAGACCAGGCGGTAGTCCGGCTTTGGCAATCACAATCTGGGAACACAGGACTAGTTCAACCCGTTTGGGAAGACACTCGTTGATCAGGGGGACCGTCTGAAATGCAGTTTGCCATGCAGCATTTCCTTTGACGATCGAATGTTCCGCATCACTCGGTGGCACCGTTCGCACACCCACCACGTTTCCTCTCTTTTGAGCCGCGGAAACCAGGCCTTCGATCTGAGTTCTTGAGATTTTCTGAATTGTGAATAAAAACGTCCATTGATCCGCGTGTGGCCGATTGTGCTCATCAAGAAACACGCAATTGCCAACTTCGCGCGAGTGTTTTTGTAATGGCAAAGCAACCCAGCTGCCAAAACTTTTTTGCGGCAAGGTGTCTTGATTCGGAATACATCGGCTATAGGCATCAAGCCCGATTTCGGGTCTGCGTTCCATGGATTCCGTCAGCACGAGAGCGCCGAGCTTTCTTGCCAATGTCGCGGGAATCGCCTGTTCGAAAAATAGCCAGATGTGTCCGCCATTCCCGGATCGAGATTTCTCGAAGGCGGCACCGACTGACATTTGCCGACAGGTCTCTAGAATGGTTTGGCCATCCTGCTGCCACGTAGGCTGATTCAGATCGATCACCAGCAGGAAACACGTTTCATCCCGCAGCAGTGGATATAGACCCAAACCAAAATCGCGCCCGGAATCGTCGGCCCCCGAGAGATGCCATCTGACGACATCATCGCTCACGCTCAAAAACTTTTGATGCTGGCAGGCAGCACACTTGATTCGCGGCTTCTCGCAGATGCCGCGGACCCACTCATTAGCACATGTCGGTTGATATCCCGATTTGCCCGTGAGTCGGTTTTCGAAACGTAGCGGTTAAACATCTTCACGGCCGCGAAACAACGAGCGAAAGAGGGAGATCTTGGCTTCCGGTGGCGAAAGTTGATGAACAAATTGGCTGTTTTGGTCCACGTAAATACTCCAAACCAGAGTCGTGTCACGCTATTGTACAGTATCTTTTCACGCTGGGCCAGCTGATTGAGATCGAAACCAGACTTCACGCGACTGCGAATGACATGTTTTAGTCCAACTGGGCGGCTGACGCCTCTGACTTGGCTGCGTAGGACTGATTCGACGAATGAGCCTTATCCGTCCGATTAGTCCCATTTACGTGATGATTCGTTTGAGAGGCCAAAACCGAAAATTGAAGATCTGCCCTGCGGACGAAATCCTCGTGCTCTGTCGAATTGGCCGTGATGTGGGAAAAATTGGACGGATTGCGGTATAACGGATCGGTCCGAGACTGTTTTGCGCCCCCGCCTTTCCTGTTGGAGTTTCACTGGAATGCTGTTTCGGACTGCAAGTTGCGGGCCAACTTGGATGCGCACTCTCATTGCAATGAGTCCGCTTGGCAGACCAACGGTTCGGTGAAGCCGGCCCGCAGATTAAAAATATCCTTCAGTGTGGGATGGTGATGATGTTTGGTGAACCTTGTCCGTGGATTATTCAGCCGACTGCTGAAACGTTCGAAAAAGAAGTGATCGAACGCTCTTTACAGACGCCGGTGATCGTCGATTTCTGGGCTCCCTGGTGCGAGCCCTGCAAACTGCTGGGACCGACGCTGGAAAAACTGGCCGAGGAAGGTCAGGGGAAATTCATCCTGGCCAAGATCGACGTGGATCAGAGCCCCGAAATTGCACAGTGGTTCGGTGTTCAGCAGATTCCCGTCGTGTTCGCCATTCAAGGTGGTCAGGCGGTCGACCAATTCATGGGAAATGTCCCCGAAGCGCAAATCCGCGAGTGGTTGCAACAGTTTCAGCCCTCGCCGCTGCAGATACTGCTGCGTGATGCGGCGACATTGGAGGCCACGAGTGCCACCGAGGCCGACGCGAAGTACCGTGAAGCATTAGAGTTGGAAAAAGACAATCCGACGGCCAAGATCGGTTTGACGCGAGTGTTGATGGCTCAGCACCGCGACGAAGAAGCACGGGCACTGATCGCCGAGATGGAAGCTCGTGGCTTCCTGGAACCCGAAGCCCAGCCGGTCAAAGCCGAATTGGAATTGCGGGCGGCGGCTTTGGAAACGGGTGGTGTTCCTGCCGCACGCGCCGCTGTCGCGGCTCAGCCCGAGAATTTGGATTTGCAACTTCAACTAGCCGATACACTTGCGGCGTCGCATGCGTATCCCGAAGCGCTGGAGATTTGCTTGAATCTGGTGAAACAACACCGGGCCACCATGGGTGAAAAGGCCAAGACAACCATGGTCCAGATCTTCCAGGCATTGGGTGCGTCTTCCGAACTGGCACAGCAGTATCGCCGAAAGTTGTCGACAGCCCTGTACTAACATGTCAAGATGATTCCGAAGCGTAAGCGAGTGCGCCTTCGGAGACTGCAATTCCTTGAAAAACGAGAAGTGCATTGGCCGTGGACCCACCGGGCAAGCCGGTGGCAGGGGACTACCCTGAGGTTCTTTTTTGCTCGTCCCAACGATTCAGACATGGTGTCGAGTTCGCGAAATCGAATCAAGTTGACTAGACTGGGTTCCCTGCACGGCGGTGACGTGCCCTTCGTCGTCTCTGTCAACGCAGTCGTTACATCCGGCTCCTGATGACAAATTGAAACTCGTGTTGTCTCCTGGATGGCTAACATGGCCCCTCCCGGGAACTCTCCTTCAGCTTCTTTCGTCCTAGATCTAGCAAGCATCGTGACCCAGACCGATACCGAGCTGATCGCTGAATGTTTGCAAGGTCGAACCGAAGCGTTCGGCACGCTTGTAAGTCGTTACCAGGATAGGCTGTTAGGCACTCTGGTAACCATGTTGGGTTCAGTTGAAGATGCTCGAGATGTGGCTCAGGAAGCTTTCGTCCAGGCGTACCAGAAGTTGGAGTCGTTTCGCGGACAATCACAATTTTATTCGTGGTTGTTCCGAATCGCCCTCAACAGTTCGGTGGATCATCATCGGCGGCAACGCCGTCCGACGCTGTCCATTGATGCGGCACGTGAGCAGACAGGAGCTGAACCCGCAGACCTGCATCCGGAAATCTCTCCGACCTTCGGAGTGGAACGAACCGAGCGACAGGCGCTGGTGCAATTGGCTCTCAGCAAGTTGTCGCCCGATTATCGCCAGGTGCTGGTTCTGAAAGAGATGGAAGACCTTAAGTACGACGAAATCGCCGAGTTGGTCAAGATTCCGGTGGGAACTGTTCGCAGTCGAATTCACCGGGGCCGAGCGGAATTGAAAGCGATTTTAGAAGAACTTCTGGGCGACCAGGAGATATAGGTTTGTCGCAGAGTCATAAGCCCTTGCGACAAAATATGTTCCAGCACGGAATTAAAGTTAACACAAGGGATTGTCCCCGAGATGGTGCTGTGTGAGGCCGCCGGAATCAAACCGGATGGCCGATCCATCCCGGATCGTCAACGGATGACAAAAAGTTTCAGAAAGGGTGATGTGGTGCCCCCAGGTACTGTGTCATAGGTGTGATCATGAACGATCATGAAATGGAAAAAAGCCTGATCTCTGCCTACTGCGATGGCGAATTGAACGCGATTGAGTTGGCACGGGCTGAGGAATTGCTGCAGACGTCAGAAGCAGCCCGAGCTGAGTTGCAGGGATACCGCAAGCTATCTGCTTTACTGCACGATTCAGTTCGTCCGCTCGCTCAGGCGAATCTGGCTTCTGGAGTATTGCAGGCCATTCAGCAGCAGGGAGTTACAACTCCAAGCTCAACCACCGTGGCAGCGAGTCACGAAACGTCACGCAATTCCCGTGGCCGCTCATGGGTATCGAAACGGTTGTTGACATTGCTCGTCACATCGGCTGCCTGTCTGGCAGTCGTGGTCTGGCTGGGCACAAATCGTGGCAACGGTAAGCAAGAGCTCGTCAAAATCGACCAGCCTCAGCCAGTCGAAAATCAGTCACTGACCACAGAAGTTCACACCGAAGTCGTCAAGCCCAACGAATTGGCAGTCGCACGAGTCGAACCGAAACCAGAACTGATCAAGATTGTCACCAAGCCAGCCGCGAAGCCGCTCGAAGCAAATCAACTGCCGGTGGAATTGATCGCCGATTTGAAGAATTCGAACGTCGGCCGGATTCAGAAATTCATCCGCGACAATAAAGACGGCGTGACCGTCTTCCACTTAATGGTTGTGGATCTCAAGCCAGGTATGGAATCGTTAGAGTTGATTCTGTCGGCTCAAGAGATTTCGGCAATGGACGGGAAACCGGTCAATGATCGGTCCGATGTCGTCGCAGTCTATGTCGAAGCGAAGCAAGACAAAATGGACGCGATCGTCCAGCAGATTAAAGTAGAACACGAGAAATTCCTGGCTCTCGCCGTGCAACGCGACGCCGTGCCGAATGCCCAGGTCGCCGCCTTAGCCGCGAAGAAGACGACCGATTCGTCGCAGTCGATCCCGATCAATGTCAGTGAATTGGAAAACGTGGGTGTGGAGCCGTTGAAGTCTGAACAGATCACGATGGCTCGGAACGAAAAAGGCCGCCGAAGCTCGAGACCGCCTGGCAAGTTACTCGCGAATTCAGACGATACGGTCAACAAGGTGAATGAATCGCCAATGTTGAAGTTGCTGATTCTGGTCGAAAAGGCCACGCCTGAATCACTGCTCGGTCAACCCGCTCCGAAAAACTAGAGGATCAGTGTGGCACGACTCTCCGAGTCGTGAATCGACGCTGAGGATCGCCGAGTCAGTCAGGATTATCAATTTACGGAAAATTTAAGTGTTGTCGCGTGAGTTCAGGCTCAGGCGACAACACTTTTTTCATGCGCCGATCCTGAAATTCGCGCTATTTAAGTCGGACTATTCACGTTCGATATTTCGACAGTAACCTGTCTAGTCCCACTCGACTCGGCCAGTACTTCGACGACTTCCAAATATTCACGAATTGCGTCGGCGATGTTTGCCAATGCTTCCTCTTCGGTTTGTCCTTGAGAATGACACCCTGGCAGTCCCGGCACCGAGACCGCGAAGCCTTCTTCCGACTCTTCAATAAGGACTTTGTACTTCATCATGACCTCTTGAGAAGGAGGGCTGGTACTTTTCCGCAGTCGTGAAACCCGTTATGGTGAGGTGCTTCTCATCGAGATTTATCTGAATGTGGAACAAGGATTAACGTGATGCGGTGGCTAGTTCGCTGTTTGTGTTCGGTTGTCGGAATCGGGATCGCCTGCAGCGGAATTTCCGTGGCCTTGGCTCAGCGGGATCTCAAGGATATTCCCAATCCTGATCCGGAACTTGAACGTAAGACCTTTATCGTTGCGGACGGATTCGAAGTCAACCTGTATGCGGCCGATCCTCGGATTGCCAAGCCGATTCAGATGAACTTCGACGCTCAGGGCCGTCTTTGGATCGCCAGCAGTTCGATCTATCCACAGATTCAGCCCGGCCAGGCAGCGACGGATAAGATCCTGGTCATCGAAGATAAAGACCATGATGGTGTGGCAGATGAAACTCGCGTGTTTGTCGACGGGCTGTTGATTCCGACCGGTGTTGAACCCGGAGACGGCGGAGCCTATGTTGCCAACAGCACCGAACTGGTTCATTTCAAGGACACAGACGGCGACGGCAAGGCTGATGAACGCCGCGTGATGTTGTCGGGATTTGGAACGGAAGATACACACCATATTGTGCACACGTTCCGCTGGGGCATGGATGGACAGCTCTATTTCAATCAGTCGATCTATATTCACAGCCACATTGAGACTCCGCATGGCGTGCGACGGCTGAACGGCGGCGGCATCTGGCAATTCCGTCCCGAGACGATGGAACTCTCGATCCTGATGCGCGGCCTGGTCAATACCTGGGGACATCAACAGGATTCCTGGGGCCAGTCCTTCGCGACAGACGGCGCGGGTGGTGAAGGAATCAATTACATCATCCCGGGCGCTTCGTACTTCACTGCCGTCGGGGCACCGCGGATCGTAAAAGGGTTGAATCCCGGTAGTCCAAAGGATTGCGGGCTGGAGATTGTCGGTGGACGTCACTTGCCTGACGACTGGCAGGGCAACATCATCACCAATGACTTTCGCGGCCATCGTGTCTGTCGCTACGTGATCAGCGACGACGCCTCTGGCTTCGCAGCTCGGGAACAGACTGAGTTAATCAAATCCTCGCACGTCGCGTTTCGTCCGATTGATGTGAAGATGGGACCGGATGGCGCGATCTATATCGCGGACTGGTACAACCCGATCATTCAGCACGGTGAGGTCGATTTCCGCGATCCACGGCGGGATTTAGTCCACGGTCGCATCTGGCGCGTCACGGCCAAGGGTCGGCCGCTGGCGCCGCGTCCAAAATTGGTAGATGCCCCCGTCAAGGATTTGCTCGCCGGACTCGCATCTCCAGAGCCCTTTACGCGACATCATGCGAAATTGCAGTTGAAGTCCCGCGGTGCGGCCGTCCTGCCGGAACTGGCTGACTGGATTAAGCGGCTTGATCCGAAAGATCCCGGTTTTGAACATCTGCGGCTGGAAGGTTTGTGGGCCTATCAATCTCTGGAGGTCGTCGAGCCCGAATTGCTGGCTGCCGTGTTCCATTCCACGGATCCTCGGGCCCGAGCCGCCGCGGTTCGGATTGTCCCCCAGTGGTCAAACCGCATTCCCGATTCGATTAACTTGCTTGCGCCAAGAGTCGTCGATGAACATCCTCGGGTGCGGCTGGAAGCAGTCCGAGCTTTAGCGGCGTATCCTTCCATCAAAGCGATTGAGCTGGCGATGTCGGCCCTCGATTTTCCGATCGACAAGAACATTGACTATGCCCTATGGCTGACGGCCCGCGATTTACAACCTGTCTGGCTACCCAAGCTCCAGGCCGGGGAACTCGATTTTGGCGGCAATGTGCGTCACCTGACATTTGTGTTGCAGGCGGCGGGATCACCGGCCGTTGTTAAACCATTGCTCACTTCGTTAAAGCAAGGCCAAATTCAAGGCGACAAAGAGGCCGCAGTCCTGAAACTGGTGGCGGCCCTGGGAGACGCTCAGGACTTGGAAGTCGTCTTTGAGAATGCGGTCACGAAGAAATCCGCAGCTTATCTGGCGCTGCTCGAATCCGCTTCCCGGCTGCGAAACCTGAAGCCGGCCGGTGACCTTTCACCACTCGCAGAACTCTTGAAATCCGCCGACGAGACTGTTCGAGCCAGCGCGGCTCGGTTGGCCGGCTTGTGGAAGCAAGAAACATTGCGGGCGGAATTGCTGGGACTGTTCAGCAGTATTGATGATCCAGCAATCAGTAATAGTGTGCGTAAAGCTGCGGTCGAAGGGCTGGTGGCCCTGGGTGGCAACGCCAGCAAACAGGCCTTCGCGACGTATGTGCAAAAAAACCACCCATTGGATTTGCGGATTCAGGCGCTGGCCGCGCTGGCTGTCCTGGATACTCCTGCCGCGGCGAGTCTCAGCGTTGATGTGTTAACGTCAACCGCGGGAAAAGCCGATCCCGCTCCGATTTTCAATGCCTTCCTGGAACAAAAAAACGGAGCGGCCCAATTGGCCGCCGCGCTGACCGGCAAGCCACTTCCTGAGGACGTGGCGAAACTTGGGATTCGCACGATCCGCAATTCCATTCGTGAGGAACCGGTGTTGCTTGATGCCCTGGTGAAGTCGGGCAAGGTCCAAACGGGCATTCGGTCCTTGAATCCCGCTGAGATGCAGCAGCTGGTGGCGGACGTATCCAAACTTGGTGATCCCGCGCGAGGCGAAGCGCTGTTCCGGCGCCAGGACCTGAGTTGTTTCAAATGTCACGCAATCGGCGGCGCCGGCGGCTCGGTCGGTCCGGATCTCGTCAGTATTGGCGCGAGTGCGCAGCCTGACTATTTAGTGGATTCACTACTGAATCCGACGAAACAGATTAAGGAAGGCTATCAGACCCTGGTGGTGGTCACCGATCAGGGAAAAATCTATACCGGCATCAAGGTGACTGAAACCGATCAGGATCTCGTGCTGAAGACGATCTCGGGAGAAGAGATCGCGATTCCGCTGAAATCAATCGAGGAAAAGGGAAACGGCGGCTCACTGATGCCGGCTGGCTTGACCGACGT
The DNA here is from genome assembly GCA_028291565.1 of Planctomycetaceae bacterium. GTDB lineage: Bacteria > Planctomycetota > Planctomycetia > Planctomycetales > Planctomycetaceae > JAKFVC01. The sequence continues at coordinate 10,782 of JAQGHT010000932.1, forward strand.
CCTGACACGGGGGGAGCTACTGGATCTGACACGGTTCTTGTCGGAGTTAGGAAAAATTGGCCCCTACGCGGTGGGCAAGTCCCGCGTGGTCAGACGCTGGCAGATGCTCACTTCCACAATTCCGGAACCGCCGATGCTCACTTCAACCAAGAGTTTGAATGACATCCTGAAGCAACCGAACTTAAACTGGCGACCCACTTATTCTGTGGTTTCCGGCGTGTTGCCGGTCAGCGACTTAATCAAGTTGCAGACGGCCGGAAGTCCTGCCAGCAGTGTCGTTCGCGTCGATCTGGAAGTGGGGACCGCGGGTGACGTCCAATTCCAGATCAACTCAGTCGAGGGCCTGCAGGTCTGGTTGGATGGAGTGCCGACTCCGGTTCAAACGAATCTGGCAGCGAATTTGACCGCTGGATCACATCAATTGATTTTTGCGATCGATCACGGCAAACGCCAATTGCCACTACGCGTCGAGTTACTCGACGTCGCCGGATCCGCGGCTCAAGTGCAGATTGTCACTGGCAAGTAACAGGCCAGCCGGTAGGACAGGTTTTCAACCTGTCCGTCCCCGTTGCACGGACAGGTTGAAAACCTGTCCTACTTCAAACTTATCGCGTGCTGGTGGCGCGCCAGACAGCTGCCGCTGAAGGAACTGCTGTGAACCGGCCCGACGCGCTGCTCACCCGTGGTGCGATGTCGTCCGCGTAAGAAGAGGGCTGGCCGCGACGGGGGATCGATTGAGCTGGCGTGAAGTTCTGGTTCGAGGGAGTGGTGTCGAAGTTCGAGTGACTCGGAACGTCCAGATACCGAGCATCCGGGACGGCATTGGTGACTGGTGCGGTGTCATAGGCTGTTGAAGGGGCAAGCGCCGTGCTGAAAGCGGGCGTCGGCTGATAGGCGTATGGAGACGGGTCACTCAAAGGCTGCGTCGAGAATGCCGTCGACGTCGCCGGGAAGGGATAGGCTGACAACGCGGGAATCGAATTCATCGTGGTCGTTCCGCAAGCCGGAACGCACGTCTGGCGAGCGACATATCGCACCGTCTG
>JAQGHT010000949.1 GCA_028291565.1 Planctomycetaceae bacterium
TTTAGCGGCTGTCTTGAATCAGTTGCAATTCGCTGATAAACACGGGAGTAATTTCAAACTCACAATATCGACCTGTCGCGAACTTGGTTTAGTTTGAATACGCCGTCACAGGTAACTTAAACAGTCGCTCGAATTGCTCTCGAAGTTCGCTAACCTGCCAGGCAATCTCGCGGGCAGTCCGGGGACGGCAGAAGGATTGATGGACCCGCTGCTGCACGGCTTCATCGTATAGACGACGGTATTGAGCGGCGGGAATTGTCCAGGACGAATCGCGCAACATGCCATTCTGCAACAGCTGACCCCATCGTGTTTCGTTGTCTCGAACGCCTATTGCTCGATGTAAGGTTTCTACCAGTAATTCGCTGGCCTGACGGACTTCCGCCTGATAGGTCCAATTCTCAACGGCATCATCGCGTTCCAGGAATTTGAAACCGTTCGCCTCAAAAGCAGATCGTTCGTCAATGACGGTATCGCGCAAGCCTCCAACACTTCGCACCACGGGAATTGAGCCATAACGCATGCTGGTCAGTTGCGTCAGACCACACGGTTCGAACGAACTCGATACGACGAACAATTCGCTTGCGGCATAGATCAAATGGGACAAACCGATGTCGAATCCATCGAAAAATGTGACATCGTCCGGGCGCCATTCGCACAGCTGATGTAAGCGGCTGACGTACCGCTGACCGCGGGCATCGCTGCGATCCGCGTTCCCCAGCACAATCCACTGTACCGACTTCCCCTGGCTTCGCGCTTCGTCACAGATCCGTTCTATTGGCGAAGGGATGTCGTGCGTATAGCCGGTGTCTTCGATCAACGGCAGCAGGATCGGCATCTTCTGTTCGGACATCCGCGTGACGACACCAATCAGTACGCTTTCGTCCGACAAGGTGGCGAAAGGCTGTTGGCTATCAGTGGTTTTCCATTTCCGCAGCAATTCCCGCAACTGAATTTTCTTTTCGCGAATCACCTGCAGCGAATCAGTTGCTGAAAATCGATACGCGGGCGACAGGAAAGGATCACTTGCGGGATTCCATTCTTCGGTATCAATACCATTCACAATTCCGCACAGTTCCGAAGCACGATCTTCGACCACTTTATCCAGTCCACCTCCAAACACCGGACTGCGCAGTTCCTTGGCATAAGTCAAACTGACCGTGTTGACCAAGTCGCTATAACCGATCCCTCCTTTGGCATGATTGAAATGTCCGAAGAATTCCACCGACCGAGTGGCTCCGGGGTGATAACATTCGTGGGGCAGCCCGGCGAGCGGCAAGACTTCGTTGATGGGCTTCATTCCCTGATAAGCACCACCCGTGTTGTTGTGAATCGTATACAACGTGGCGATGCGGCTCAGGTAGGGGTGGTCCTGGTAGACAGTATTCAGATAAACGGGAATTAAAGCCGTATGCCAGTCGTTGCAGTGGACCAGATCCGGGCGGAAGTCCTCTGAGCGCTCCATGAACGCGATCGCGCCGCGCGCCAACAAAACGGCTTGGAGTCCGGAGTTTTCCCGCTTTTCGAACAATTCGGGTTGCCGCAACAAATAGCACGTCACACGTGGTTCGTCGGCGGAGAAAGTTGGCAGGACCACACGGCAGACTTGCAAATGAACAATGCGATCACCCAGCGGAACCGCGAGTGATTCGATGACGACGTCTGCGAATCTCGCTTCCAGATTCTTTTCTGAAATCTTCTCGTAGCCGGGCATCAACAACCGAATTTCCAGGTCATCGCGTTTGGCCAGGGCCTTGGCCAAACCCGCTGCGACATCACCCAATCCACCGGTTCCATCAATCCCGCGCACCTGGTCAGACACCAGCAAAACATTCAGCTTCATTGACTCAGACTTTCAGGTTTCAAGTGCGGAGAATCGGGATCGAAATGCAAACCGCAGGATCAACCAGGTTTCCTCGGTGTATCCTGCACTTCCTCCACGATTGCTTCTCGCTTTTCGAGAATTCGCTTGTATTCCGCGTTCATTTTGAGCGACTTCAAATCGGGATCAATTGCCATCAGATCCCAATCGCTGAAGTCTTTCTTAATGGCGGATTTCAAATGGTGGACTGCGGTTGAAGCGTACTTCACTTTCAACTGGTCGCGATCGGGAAAATCCGCGTGTTGTTCGAGATATTCAACCGCGCGGCCGTACGCGCAGGCGGAATTGTAATAGAAGTTGCCTTCATCCTGCCGAAAATACCGACCTTTCTTCATCTCGGCCTCCAACCGCTCCAAACCTTCCTTGACCTGCCCCTGCATGATCCGCACGATACACACGCTCGTAATCGTGTCGCCGCTGAAGGGATCCAGTTCGTAGGCCTGCTCGTAGTCTTTTCTGGCGTCGTCAAGCTTGCCAAGTCCCTTCTCGCAGTCACCTCGTCCGAGATAGGCCAGGGGTAACGTGGGATCTTTGCCGATCGCCTGACTGAACAGGGACATCCCGTCCTCATACTTCATTTCCCGCAGCTTTTCTTTGCCCTGATTAAATTCTTGTACGGCAGGCGAACGCTGGTACATATTCCGCAAGCCTTGAATTGCCACGTCCCGTTTCCTGATATCTTCACTGTCTCTGGCCTTCAGCAAGGCCTTGCGGGCCGATTCTGTTCCCAATTGTCCCAGAGCGTTACACAGGAACATCCAGGATTCCGTTTCCGGATTCTTGTCGAGCGCATCACTCAACATCTTGATCGCGCCCGGACTGCCGTCGTCAACCAGTCCCTGAATCGCGGCGGAGATCAACGCACCTTCTGAAGACAAGAGCGCCGTCCTGGCCAGCTCCCGAAACTTCACGACATCCCATTTACGGATTGTCGCCAGAATCTTTGCTCGAGCTGTGATTTGCATCGTTTCGTAGAGCGGCAACAACTTATCGGCGAGAGATTGATCGCCAATTTGCAGCACGACATCTAGAACGGCATCTTTGTCCTCGGCACGAGTCAGCAGAGTCAGCAGCAACGGTACCGCGCGTTGATCCTTGACCCGAGTTAACAATGTCAACATCTGGGGCGTCGGAATGGCCGTCTTGAGATGCTCCAGTGTGTAATTGATGGCGACCTGTTCGCTTTCCCGATCGGTTCGAGAAATCAAAATGTCGAAAGCCAGCTGCTTCAGGCTTTCGTCAGGGCTTTTCAAGCTCGCGATCAACAAGGCCACCAATTGGGGATGCCCGACACGTTGTAGCCCGCGAAGGGCTTCGAGATTCAATCCCGAATCAGGATTTTTGGCAAATTCATAAAGTAGCTCTGACCAGATCGGCCGCGGAAACTCTGCCAGGACTCGGACAATGGTTTTCTTGGAGGCGGGTGGTTCGGTCTTTACAACTTGTAATAACGCTTCATTCGCTGCCGGAAAACGGGAACTCGCCAGACTGGAAATAGCGACAGCCGACAAGGGTTCAACATTTTTGCGGACATATTCTAAGAGCTTGGCGATCGCTTGGGTTTCACCAAAATGCCTTAAGCCCGTAAGTGCCGCTGACTGAATCGCAGGATCGCTGTCGTCGGCATACTTCAAAATTAACGGCAGTTTATCCGCGGAAAGTCGACCAGCCCCATAGGCCAAAACAGCGGCTCGGGACCACGGATGACCCTTTTCGATTGCGCCAAGCAATTCATCTCGCGGCAATGTTTCACAGGCCGACTGCAATGCCGCCCGAACCGCGTCAGGCTCCGTCTTGTGCACGCGCTTGATCACGCCTTCTTCGGCGGTCTCTTCGCTGTGTTGCTGATCATGCCGAGGCATCCGCGCTAAATGGATTTCTCGCAGATGTGACGGGATCGCCGGGAAATTCTCGGTGTTGTATTCATTTCGCCCCATGGAATTGGCCCATTGTTCCAGCCAACTTTGGAGTTCTGGTTGCAGTGGAGATGCGGACTCGGTCCAAGTCAGGACCACGCGTCCGATTTTCTTGACTGACAGGCGGTCCAGCTCTTCCGCCAACGAACCAAGATTGATCATGTTCAATTCACCAGAAATGGTGAACAGTGCGAGACAATTCCTGGGCCCCATGTAGGTGACCTCGAGCCCCAACAGGCTACGCTGCTGCGCGTTAATATCGACTTTTTCTTTTCGATCTCCGATCGTCAACTCCAGGACCAGCCGTGGCACGCGCCCGCCAACTGGTAAATCGGGAACAAAGACCCAACCGCTCCCCGTTCCACCCGCCGGGATCCGGAACTCTTTGAACGAGGTCACGGCTTCCAGCTGAATGTGCTGGCGTCCGATTTGAAATCCGTGATACTTCAACGGTTCGGGAACGTCTTTGGGATGCTGCGGTAGACCGTCAATTTGAAGCGTCAGATCATCTCGTTTGATGACCATGGCTTGAGAGGTGAGGTTGACAATCAACAATTTCCCAACAAAAAATCGGCTGCCATTGGGACCGCCGGTATAGACATGCCCGATGTGGGGCGTCTCCAGCAGCATATAGACTTTCTGTGCCTTTGCGTCGGTTGGCACGTCGCCCGGATTACGCGCATGCTGCCGGGCCAACTCCAACTCCAATTGAGTGACTCGGTCTTCCAACCGTTTCAATGCGTCCGCAGCTGGTTCGGCTTGTGCATAAGCACTTACCACAGGCAGGAGCATTGAAATGCAAAAAGCCAATGTCAAACGCAACATGACTCAATTTCCACAGCGGACAAACGGGACCGATCGACAAATTCCGGGACGCCACTCAAATTGATGCCGTCACGATCGCATCAACGGTCTCGATTAAGGTATTATTTGCACCCAGACCTTATTTTAACAGGCGTATGAATCGACGATAGGCTGGGAACAAAGTTCAGCCGAGGCTGCGAGTTCCGAAACGCGCGGAACTCAACGGTCAAGCCCTGGCCCGTTTGTCAATGAGCCTCATTTCGGGCAATTTCGAAATACCAATCACCCGGCCTCACGACCCATAAACCTAGTACGGCATATCGAAATTGCCTGCCATCAGAGTCATTGCGGCGTATATGAACCAAGTTCTAAGAATCTAAGGTCTAAGAGCCTCAATGACGAGCTTCGCCCCTGGCAATTCTTAGACTCGTGGACCTTAGAGCTTGATGTCTTTGTGGTTGCGACATGGCAGGTCAATTGTGATTTGGCCCGCTGACCTAAAAGTCTCTCTTTGAGACGTTCTCATGAAAGGAAAATTCCTGATGTCTGGTTCGCGACTCGCCTTGGCGTCACTCTGTTGCGTGTTGTTCCTGGCGTCGATCAACAGGCAAAGCTCAGCTGAAGATCTCGAGAAAGGGATTCCTCCAGCGAAGTCCGCGAATCTGATCCGCCTGATTTTGCCACCGGTTATTCATGCGGTTCCCGGAATTGAAGCAAACATCTACTTCGACAACATTTGCCTGACGGTCAATCCCAGAAATTACGCGTTTGACGTCCACTGCAGTCGGGGAAAGCAGCAGGATGAACGGTGGACATTCACGGCCGCGGAGACTGATGTCGGGGATCATCTGCTGACAATTGACGTCCGCAACGAGCAGAATCAAATCGTTGCTCAAGCGAAGACGATCGTCCGAGTGGTTCCGGCGAAATCAGGAGACGGCCAGGCGATGTCATTGTTGTGCATCGGGGACAGCCTGACTCATGCTTCGGTCTATCCAGATCGCATCTTGGCAATGTGCGCTGCTGCAGGAAATCCCAAGCTGGAATTGATTGGATCGCATTGGGTGGGAACCACTCCTGGCCCCGTGCGTCATGAAGGTTATGGCGGCTGGACGGCATTGCGGTTCGCAACACATTTTACGGAAATGGCTCGATCGGGCGAATATTCAAAACGCGGCAGTCCGTTCCTGTATGCACAACCAGATGGTAAACCCAAATTGGATTTTTTGCGATATTGCCAGGATGTGAATGCCGGCAAGACGCCCAGTCACGTCACGATCTTTCTCGGTCCGAACGACATTTTTTCCTATGACGACACAACGATTGAGGCGGGAATTGACAAGATGCTGTCCCACTTCGATCAGATTGTGGAAATGATCCGGTCAGCCAGTCCCATGACTCGTCTGGGAGTGATGCTGCCAGTCCCTCCCGCGGCAACTCAGGACGCGTTTGGTTCGAACTACACGAGCGGGCAGACTCGCTGGCAATACAAACGGAATCAACATCGGCTGGTTGAGCGGATGGTGGAGAAATACAGCACGCGTGAATCTGATCGAATTGAATTGATCTCGACCTATGTCGGGCTCGATTGCGCCAACAATTATCCAATCGAGAAGGTTGTCGCGAACGCCAGGTCGACGACAACAATCACACGTCAAAATAACGGAGTCCATCCGTCCGAGTCGGGGTACGGGCAAATTGCTGACTCAGTCTACGCCTGGCTGAAGTCAACATCGAAGAATGAACGCTAAGGCCGCCGAAGCAATGTTGTCATAATGCAGCGGGTGAGGGCATCACGTGGCATCTTTGAATCATCGCCCCAGTCATTCGGCCATCGTTTTGAGATTCGATAACTCGAGGATATTGCCGGAAGTCGTCCAGGTTGTGATCCTTATGTCACCCGTCGACGGATTTTATCGGATGGCACCAGATTTGTGATGTCATTGCCAAGCGCAATCGCGATTTGATCATGGCGATGATCGCTGTGACGGATATTGCAAAGGACGGGCCGCTGAATGGTGACGGGTACTTCAAATCAAAATTCCAGATCGGTGCCGGAAGCTCTTGGAATTCTCGCCCAGGCAACTCGGGACAATTGGGAACATCGGGACCGGCTGGGCAACGTCGTCGTGCTGACACCTGAGTCGGTCGATGACATTATGATCACGGCCGATCTGCATGGACATCGCGAAAACTTCGAACGGATCCAGGAACTGGCCGACCTGGAACGAAACCCTCGCCGCCATCTGGTCTTACAAGAAGTTTGCCACGGTGGCCCGCAAGACGACGAAGGTGGCTGCCTGTCGCACCAGATGTTGTGCGATGTCGCGGCACTGAAAGTGAAATATCCTGGCAGGATCCATTATCTGCTCAGCAATCATGAACTGTCTGAATTGACCGACTATCCGCTGATGAAAGGTGGATCGATCTGGATGATCGCCTTTCGGATGGGGATTAAGAACTCATTCGGACCGGAGTGGGAAGCAGTCCTGACAGGCTACAAACAATTCATCGCCAGTTGCCCGCTGGCGATTTGTTTGCCCAGCGACATCTTTGTGAGCCACAGTATTCCAGAACGAGTCCATGAAGTTGGATTCGATACTTCGATCTTCCACAGAACACTCTCCGAATTCGATCTCGGGATCTCGGGACCGGTCGGCCAGCTCGTCTGGGGGCGTGATTACAACCCGCAAAACGCGGCCGCATTTGGAGACCTGGTGCATGCACGAGTTTTGATCAACGGACATACGCCTTGTGAGGGGGGCGTCAATGTCCTGAATCAATCGCAGCAGATCATTCTCGATTGCTGTCGCGATGATGCTGCGTACCTGCGAATTCCAATGCGATATTCTTTGCGTTTCAAAGAGATTGTATCGCGGATCGCGAAGTTGAATTAGTATGGATCATTGACCACAGCATGCACGCCCGAAACGCAAGTTTTGAAGTATCGCTGTTTCAATGGTGATGAATGAAACACGGGAATCATTCCGTATTCGAGGTCCGAAGGGCGTAATTCGGAAGCCTGGGCCAGTGTCTGGAGTTTGATCGATCTCGAATCGGAAGCCCCTTCCGGGGCGCATACTCGAACACATTGTCGAACCGGGTCGCGAAACTCAGGTCACGGACCATTGGAATAGACGAAACTCGTTGATCTCAATTGTCCCAGACCGATGTCCTGATCGTTCGAATCAAGACGCTTTGGGGCGCCAATGCCGACGCATGAAATCATGTGTGCGCACTGCGAAACAAATGGCGCCGATTTAAACAGCGCAGTGGCCCCCAACATCAACGGTTTGTATTTCACCGAGTGCGTAACACACCAGCGCAAGCCATTCGGTTCACCATTCAATCCAAGTCACATCGACGCAATCGCTTGCGATTCAGGCTTGTCTTGAATCATACATCACCCGGTTGTGGACCGGCGCATTGTCAACTGTCTCAATATTGCCAGGGACTTCCGCCAGACTTAAGCGGCGAGACTCCAGAACAATTATTGATGCGGATGATTAAAAACCCGAATTGGACGGTGCTTCT
>JAQGHT010001035.1 GCA_028291565.1 Planctomycetaceae bacterium
ATTCACCATTATTGTGGCCGTCGTGGCGGTGGCGCTGGCTTGTGCTGTGGCACTTCGTCCGAAGATCGTTGATCAGACGCTGCAAAAATACGGCATTGAACTGCCGTTGCAGACGATGAAGGTCGACATTTTTCCCGCTCTCAACTTGCCCGTGATCTATGTGGCTCAGCCTTACGGCGGGATGGATCCCGCACAGATGGAAGGGCTGTTGACCAACTATTACGAGTATCATTTCCTCTACATCAGCAATATCCACCACGTCGAAAGCCGAAATATCCAGGGCATGGCCCTGATGAAGCTGTTCTTCCACCCGAAGACCGACATGGCCCAGGCGATGGCCGAAACCATCAATTATGTCAATCGTTCGCGGGCCTTCATGCCGCCGGGAACGGTGTCTCCCTTCGTCATGCGGTTCGATACCGGCAGCGTGCCAGTGGGGTATCTGGTACTGTCGAGTGCCACGAAGACGATCGGCGAAATTCAAGACCAGGCGCTGTTCAAAGTCCGGCCGATGTTCACGGCACTTCCGGGGGTTTCCGCGCCGCCCCCGTTTGGAGGCAGTGCCCGGACCATCGTGATTCGCGCGAACCCCGAACGGTTGAGGACCTACAGCATTTCGCCCGATGAAGTCCTGACCGCGCTGGCGGCCGGAAATGCGGTCAGTCCGTCTGGAAATCTGCATTTGGGAACGATGTATCCAGTCGTTCCGACGAATGCTTTGATCAAAGATATTCGCGACATGGGAGGGATTCCGATTCGGACCAACAACGGTCCACCGGTCTTCATGCGGGACATCGGCACCATCGAGGATTCCACAGACCTGCCCACCGGCTATGCGCTGGTGAATGGGCGACGTGCGGTCTATATCCTGGCGACCAAACGGGCCGAAGCGTCGACGATGAGTGTCATTGACGAGATCAAAAAAGCATTGCCGTCGATGCAGAAGGAATTACCGGACGACATCCGCGTTTCCTTCGAATTCGATCAGTCTCCTTATGTGACCCGCGCCATCCAAAGTTTGTTTACCGAAGGTGCGCTAGGAGCCATTCTGACCGGCCTGATGGTGCTCATTTTTCTCCGAGACTGGCGGAGTGCGTTGGTGGTCGTGCTCAACATCCCGCTGGCCATTATGGGGGCACTTCTTGGATTGTGGCTCTGTGACCATACCATCAACCTGATGACCCTGGGTGGATTGGCACTGGCGGTCGGGATTTTAGTCGACGAGGCCACGGTCGAAATTGAAAATATCCACACCCAATTCGCCCGGACCGACTCGATCGCGATGGCAGTGCGGTTGGGTAATGCGCAAACCGCCGTTCCGCGATTGCTGGCGATGCTCTGCGTTCTGGCCGTGTTCGTGCCGTCGTTCTTCATGCAGGGCGCAGCCCGGTCGCTGTTCATTCCGCTGTCACTCGCGGTCGGTTTTTCGATGATCGCTTCCTACATCCTCTCCAGCACCTTCGTCCCAGTCATGTCGGTCTGGTTGTTACGTCATGTCGGACACGCGGCTGGCGATCAGAAAAAGTCAGCGTTTGATCGGCTCACGGGATGGTACGGAAATCTGGTCGGCCGCCTGGTGGCCGTCAGGTGGCTCGTCATCGTGGGATATCTCGCCCTTTGCGGATGCATTGTCGTCGGGGTTGGCTCGCGGCTGGGCTTAGAGATTTTTCCTCAGGCCGGTGTGGGCGAGTTCCGGCTACGCTTCCGAGCCCCCGATGGCACGCATTTCGACACGACGGAACGGTATGCCCTCGGGGTGCTCGAAACGGTTAGTGAACATGTCGGACCCCAAAATGTGGACATTACGCTCGGCTATGTCGGCACAATCCCATCGAGCTTTCCGATCAACGCTGTCTATCAATGGTCACGCGGTCCGGAAGAGGGCATACTGCGGATCTCGCTGAAGCATGGCAGCGGAGTCAACACGGAACTGGCCAAAGACGAACTCAGGCGCATTCTGGCGGCCAAATTCCCCGAGCTGCGGTTCTCCTTTGAGCCAGCGGATATTGTCAGCGAAGTCATGAGTTTCGGATCTCCAACGCCCATTGAAATCGCCGCGCGCGGCGCGAACCTGGATGAGAGTCGCGCGTATATGCTGGAAGTTCAACGTGAGCTGGCTTCGATTCCGAGTCTGCGTGATGTTCAGATTGCCCAGTCGCTCGATTATCCTACAGTCAATGTGAAGATTGATCGCGAAAAGGCCTCATTCACAGGAACGACAGCATCTCAGGTATCCCGCTCGGTCGTCGCCGCGACTTCTTCGACGCGATTCGTGGCTCAAAATTACTGGCCCGATCCCAAGACCGGCATCGGATATCAGGTTCAACTGGAGATTCCGCAAACGGCGATGACTCAAGCCGAAGATCTCGCCACGATCCCGATCAACTATCGTGACGGCAAGGCACTCCTGCTACGAGACGTGGCTCAGATCTCGACGGGCTCGATGCCCGGCCAGTTCGACCGCTATAATATGAAACGCGAGATCACTCTCACCGCCAACCTGAGTGGCGCGGATTTAGGCGCCGTCGCCAGTCAGATCAGCCAGGTCCTGGCGAAACTCGATCAGGATGGGAAGAAGCCGAAGGGTGTCACGACCGAAGTGCGAGGTCAGATCCCACCTCTGCGTCAGATCACGAGTGGCTTGGGAGTGGGACTGGTGCTGGCGATCGTGGTCATTTTTCTGCTGTTGACGGCCAACTTCCAATCTTTGAGATTGGCACTCACGACAGTCTCCACGGCTCCGGCCGTTTTATCGGGCGTGGTACTGTCGCTGTGGATCACCGGGGCGACACTTAACATTCAGTCCTTTATCGGCGCCATCATGGCGATTGGCGTGGCAATGGCGAACGCCATTCTGTTGGTGACGTTTGCCGAAGCATCGCGACGAGAACGGGGCGACTCGCGCGAGGCTGCGATTCATGGCGCCGAACGGCGATTTCGGGCCATCCTGATGACTAGCCTGGCGATGGGTGTCGGTATGATTCCCATGGCATTGGGTTTGGGCGAAGAAGGGGCACAAACAGCACCTCTCGGAAGAGCGGTGATCGGCGGTTTGGCCGCCGCCACATTGGCCACGTTACTGGTTCTGCCGACCGTCTTCGCCGTGATGCAGCGTTACGCGCCAAATCGTTCGGCCTCGTTGGATCCACTTGATCGTCAAAGCCCGCAATTCCGAGAAGACGCAGCTGGTCTCATGCAACAGGGGTGATACCTCTGAAACACTGTGATCATAGAAGGTTATCTTGATGAATCGTTTGTCCTTGAGCCTCCTGTTTGCCGTCGCAACTTTGCTCGGTTCTACAACCGGTTGTAGCAAAGGGGCGGCTCATGAAACCGACGCAACTGGTGCACAGCCTCCGGTTCAGGTGACGCCGATCAAGCCGGAACGAAAAACGCTCGTGCGGACCATCGAGTTGCCCGGTCGCGTCGAGGCGTTTGAAGTCGCTCCGTTGTATGCCAAGGTGACTGGCTATGTTGCCAGTATTTCGGTTGACATCGGCGATTCTGTTCGTGGCCCTCACGGATCCGAACCGGGAGCTCCGTTGTGCGAATTGCTGGTGCCGGAACTCAATGATGAACTGGCCGAAAAAGCCGCTGCCGTGGCTCAAACGAAGGCCGAAGTCTTGCAGGCGGACGCGGCGGTGAAAGTGGCCCAGGCGGGTGTTCGTTCCGCGGATGCTCGAGTCCGAGAATCGGAGGCCGCCGCGGCGCGTCAAGAGGCCCTCTTCGCACGCTGGCAATCGGAGTTCAAACGCGTTTCTGACCTGGTTGAAAAAGGTGCCATGACCAGAAAGGTCGCCGATGAAACTCGGTCCGAACTCGATTCGGCGGATGCCGGACGAAAGGAAGTGGTGGCTCGGATTGAATCCGTGAAAGCACTCGAACAGGAAGCCGTGGCAGGAGTCGAAAAGGCCCGGGCTGACGCCGGAGCCGCGCGCTCCCGGTTGGCAGTCGCGGAAGCGGATCATCGCCGCGTCACGACACTGCTGGAGTATTCAACAATTCGGGCTCCGTTCGATGGGGTGATCGTCGAGCGCAATGTCCATACCGGCCACCTGGTCCAAGCCGGCGGAATCAATGGCAAGACTCCGATTCTCACGGTCATGCGAGCCGATCCCGTGCGGGTGTTTATCGATGTGCCCGAGACCGATTCCGTCCACATCGGCAAAAAGACAAAGGTTGAGCTTCGAGTTCCCTCACTTCAAGGCGAGCCGATTGTCGGCACAATCACGCGGAACAGCTGGTCACTCAATACCACTTCGAGGACGCTGACAGCTGAGTATGACGTGCCCAATCCCGAAGGACATTTGCGGCCCGGCCTTTACGTCCAGGTAAAACTGACAGTGGCGGAGCTGAAAAATGCCCTCAGCCTTCCCAAGACGGCCATTGTCACTCAGGACAAGCAGACTTATTGTTTGTGCATCGAATCGGATGGAAAGGTCGTCCGTCGACCGATCACCGTCGGTTTGCAAGCGGGAAACGAGTTTGAAATCCGCAGTGGCCTGACCGGCAATGAGAAGGTCATTGGCATGAACGCGAACGCGTTTCGAGAGGGGCAGATCGTAGAAGTCGCTCCCGCAAAGTGAGGATCGCAATTCTTGGGACGCACGCGAGCCTTGTGTGTCGCAATCGCTGTTTTCAGGAAATGTGGCAAATTCGACAAACTCAGCCAAATCGTTACTACCGTGGCGATGTGATTATTCAGAAAATCGAGACTTGATTCGCCATGCAGGCGTTCGACATCTCAGGTCGATAATTCCGGCATCGGAAGCACGTTGCTTGAGAAAAAAATCGCACCAAGGATGGTGACATGTCGCGCTCGCCGAAGGCTCATGGCTGTTATCGGTTGGTCGCCTCGTTGATGATCGGAGCTGCAGGATGCAGTACGGTCCCTGCGGGCGCCCCGGTTATTGTTCGCGCTCCGCGAATGTCTCAGGCTCTGGCTGCGAAAGCTCATGCGTCCAAGACTCAGTCCCTTGAACAGCAGAGTATTGCGGATGCGCAAGGCCACGTTCTCGATCAGCCCAAAACTCAGAATTCCACTGCTGTTGGTTCAATTACGCTCGTGAATGAAACGCAGGGCGTTGTCGAAAATGCCCCTCCTCAAGGCGATGGGATTCGGACTGCAGTCGAAGAGGCTTCCGTGCCACCGCCTGCTCAGGCTGTCGACGCTACTACTGAGCCGGCTTTACCACTCGCCAGGTACACATTCAGTCTCGCAAACGTCTTGTCACTGGCCAACGACCAAAACCCGAACGTTGCCTTAGCGCGCGAACGGATTCAAGAATCCTATGCGCGGGTCGATCGCGCCGAAACGTTATGGTTGCCGTCGTTACGGGCTGGCCTCAACTACAACCACCACGAAGGGACCATTCAGGACGTGGCCGGAAACGTCTTTCCGACCAATCGCAGTGCCTTTTACGGGGGCTTAGGAGCCAATGCGGTCGGTGCCAGTTCCCCGGCCGTGCCGGGCTTGCTGGCTCAATTTCACGTCACCGATGCGATCTTTCAACCGAAGATTGCCGCGCATCAGGCCGCTTCACGCGAATTCGGAGCGACCGCTGCGAGAAACGACGTGCTCAGGGATACGGCAGTTGCTTATCTGGAACTCGTGCGAGCGGAGCAGGGATTGGCCGTGGCTCAGGAAGCACTGGACAACACAAAAAAGCTCGCGAATCTCACGCGTCAATATGCCGAGACGGGTCAAGGCTTACAGTCTGATCATCAGCGGATGGAAGCGGAAGTCGCCGTCCGGCAGGATCAGCTCGCCGGCCAGGTCGAAGCCGTTCAAACGGCTTCCGCCCGATTGGCCCAGTTGCTGCACGCCGATCCATCGCAGTTGATCGCCAGTGGCGAACCACTCGTGGCTCCGCTCGACGTGTTGACTTTGGATAATTCGGCTGCCGAGTTTGTCTCCACCGGCCTCTCACGCCGGCCCGAACTGGCTGAACAAAAACAACTCGTCTGCGAAGCCACCGAACGACTGCGTCGAGAAAAGTACGCACCACTCGTGCCGAGTGTTTTGTTGGGTATGAGCTATGGCGGAATGGGTGGCGGATTGGGGAATTCCATTACCAACACGGGTAGCCGCTGGGATGCCGATGCGGTCGCGAGTTGGGAAATCCGGAACATGGGCTTCGGTGAGCGAGCGGCCCGGAACGAGACTTCCTCGCTCGTTCGTCAAACCCAAATGCGAGAACTCGCACTTCTTGATCGAGTTGCCCGGGAGGTGACAGAATCACACGCCAGAGTGGTCCAGCGTAAAAAGCGAATTGACGTTTCTAAGCAAGGCATTGTGGCCGCCGAACAATCCTATTCGCTCAATCAGCAGCGGATCGAAAACGCTCAGGGACTACCCATCGAAGTGCTGCAATCCATTCAGGCTCTGGCGACGGCCAGGCGGAACTACCTGACCGCCGTCGTGGACTACAATATCGCCCAATTCGAACTCTGCCACGCCATTGGCTGGTTCACCGAGGCGTAACGCAACGGGAACGACGAGACTTCGGGTGTAGCAATGATCCCTGGCAATTCGATCAGCCTTAAAATAAACACGGCATTGGAACAAGACTCGCGACCGGGGTCGGACGTTTGAAGTGTCGTCCTCAGTCGAAGTCGAGTTCGCCCCGGCGGTTCAACTCCGAACCGGACGCGGCGGGCGAAACAGCCTGGCCGCGCAGGTGTACTACGGAAAACAGAAACTCATTTCCCCTGAATCTGCTGCAGCGCCTTGGCGGCTAGATTACGAACTTGTTCGTCGCGGTCTGCTGTTGCCTGGGTGAGAGCTGGCACTGCATCGATCGCGGCCGGTCCGAACTTGAGCAGGGCCAAAGCTGCCTGGCTGCGAATGCTCGGATCGGAGTCTGTCAGCCCCTTTTCCATCGCCGGAATGACCTCGGGAATCGAAGGATCGACATTCCCCAGCGCACGTATTGCCCGAGCTCGTGCTTCGGGCTGACTCGCCGATTGCGCGTCGAGCCAATATTCGATCGGCTTGCCGGAAACGGTGAACTCTTCCGGAAGTTGTGACCCACATCCGGTCACGAAGAGTAACAACAACAGGCAGGCAGAACGCGATTTCACGTGTGAAGTTCCTTGAAAGACAGACGCTGCTGAGAACTATTCCAGCCCTTGAATCACTTCGCCACCACCCCGCGTGCCCATGGCCCAAAAGGCCTTACGTAACGGACCATCTGTTGTGATCGTAGGGATGAATCGCACGGACCCATCACCGAACAGGAGTTGAACGCCACCGGTATGCAGGCTGGAAAAATCGTCCAGGCCACCGTCACTGTCGGTCAGGATATTGATCCAGTTGTTATGGACCTGAACGAAAATGGGGCTGGTCGCTGTCGCGAATTTCCACGGATTGAGTGAGCCCGCCTTCACGATGGCGTTATTCGGAGCCCCCGACCAGGTGCCATTGACATATCCAAACGCACGCTCACCGACGAGTACGGTGTTACTCGTGCCGTCGGTGATGTCCGCGAATCGAGTATTGCTGTTGCGGTAAAAGGAACCATTCCCGGTCAACGCATCGGCTTCGCTGCTGTCGTCGCCCACCGTGGCGGCATAGCTGGAAGCGGCAGCTGCGGAAATGATCACATTATTTGCGGCGTCGGTGATGGAAAACTGCCCCGAACTCGTCTGATCGCTGGGGCAGAGCATCAGCGGCAATGTTTTCGACAGCCAGGGCTGGTTCGCAGGATTTTCGATCGGCAATTGGAAATTGATCGAGCTATAGAGCGGAGCCTGATCGAGATAAGGCAAGAGCATGGCACACCAGCTCCATCCGTTAGAGGTCGCCGGATAAGCTGCACCCGAGACATAACCCGGTGGCAGAACATTAAATGTCGAGTGGTAATTGTGCAGCGCGACGCCAATCTGTTTCAGATTATTCCTGCACTGCGAGCGTCGGGCCGCTTCGCGAGCCTGCTGCACCGCAGGCAACAACAGCGCGATCAGAACGGCGATGATGGCGATGACAACGAGCAGTTCAATCAACGTGAATCCACGACGGTGCCGCAAATCGAGCTCCTTTGGACGGTTTCGTTCCGGTATTGGTGACAAGCTACGATACACACGTGGCAATTCGCGTACCAGCAGGTCAAGGTTGCTGAAAGCCAAGGGAATTGGCCGTCTTGGGCGGCTTCAGAAGAATGAAGTGTTACGGCGCGGCGGTTTTTCCGCCGTCGGAGTCGGAAAAATGTCCAGACGGGTTGGGGGCCGATGGTAGTGGGAGTTTGTAAGACTGGGCGGGCGAGTGTCTCCAATCGATGTGCCTATGAACGAAATTCGCGGCTTTTCGGTCATTGGTTGATTTGTTACAACGATTCCGGTTGAGGACACTGATCCAAAACCATTGTGATCGAATCCGGTCAGCCGCATCAGAATCAGGAAGTACTTCATGCGATTCACAGCTTGCTCAATTGCCTTGTTCGTACCGCTGTTTTTCACCAGCGTCTTGCTGGCTGACGATAACGCGGCCAATTCCACGACTGATGGCAAGCTACGGATAATTGTCTTCGGAGCACATCCCGATGATGCGGAATACAAAGCCGGCGGTACGGGCGCCAAGTGGGCGAAGTTGGGGCATCATGTCAAATTGGTTTCGGTCACGAATGGAGATATCGGGCATTGGCAAATGGCAGGCGGCCCTCTGGCTCAACGTCGAACCGCTGAAGTGAAGGCCGCGGCCCGTGTTCTGGGTGTGACGTCCCAGGTCCTCGATATTCACGATGGAGAATTGCTGCCGACTTTAGAGTACCGGAAGCTGATCACGAAGCTGATTCGAGAATGGCAAGCCGATATTGTGATCTCACATCGTCCGTGGGATTATCACCCGGACCATCGCTACGTGGGGGTTCTGGTTCAAGACGCCGCGTTCATGGTGACTGTTCCGTTCTTCTGTCCCGATGTCCCGCCACTGAAGAAGAATCCTGTGTTTCTCTATTCCAGTGACGGTTTTAAGAAGCCCTACTCGTTCCAGCCCGATATTGCCGTGGCCCTGGACGACACATTTGAAACGAAGTTGAACGCGATCCATGAACTGCCGTCGCAAGCCTACGAAGGGGGAGCCAGCGGAAGCGAAGAGTTTCTGCGCACAGTGCCGCCCGCAGCGGATCCCGTCGCGAGAAAAGCCTGGCTGAAAGCCCGCTGGTCCGAGCGTCAGTCGGGAGAAGCCAATCGCGCCCGCGACGTTCTGATCAAACTCTACGGCGAAGAGCGCGGGAAGGCGGTCAAGTTTGCCGAGACGTTCGAATTCTGCGAATATGGTTCCCGCCCCAACGCCGAGGAAATTAAGCGGCTATTTCCCTTTTTTGAGACTCAGACTCAAAGTGAAAAATAGGCTCAAAGTGGTTTCAACAAGCATGTTCGAGAGGGGGGCGGCGGCACTCGGGGCGCCCCCCGATGTTTGCGGGGCGTTCTCGCCCATCCCATTCCCACCAATCTTGACGACTCGAATTGCATTGTCGAACTTGGATCGAAAACTGGAGTCAGATGATCGATAGATTGAACCACCGTTCGGTCAATGTCGGGCTGGACTGTTGCGTTCTCAGCCGCGTTTGCAGTGATGTTGGGCACTGTTGAGATTTACGCGGTTTCGAACGAGACATTCCAAGTGAGCCGGGGAATGATGCCACCCGGCTCACTTGGCTGCGTTTGGTGAAACGACTCATGACATGCTGAATGAAGTGCTGTGAAACGCTACTTAATTGGCGAATAGTCGGTGGCGGTGAAGAACTCGACTTCGACTTTCTCAACCAGCTTGCCGTCCTTTTCGGAGGCCTTGTACGCGGCTTGCCATTCGGGGTCTGCTTTGAATGCGGCCCAGGACTTTTCGCTGGCTGCTTTGCTGTCGTGGGAGATGATGTAGACGAGTCTGTTGTCCACACCCTTCTTGGGGTCGGTTGGTGATAAGTACACCACATTCTTCATCCCGTGCTTCTCAAACAGTTTCAGAGTATGGTCGCGAAACCGCGCATGCAGCGCGGCCAGTTTTCCCGGTGGGGCGATATAAGTCCGCATCTCGAAGACGCGTGTTGAAGCCGCCTTTTCCCCTTCGCCTTGCACTACGGTCGGACGCATGAAGCTTGATACGGCCAAAACCGCGGCCACTCCCAGGCAGACTCCCAATGACAATCGACGCATCACATCACTCCTGTTAGTTTGATTCCGGTTGCGGATCTCAACCACCTTCGACTGCAAGGAACGCAGCAGGACTGTGGTCGGATTATTGAGAGTACTCTACGACAGATGTTGATGCGTCGCAACCGCCTGTACGTCACGCCGCGTTATCTCCGCCGACGGCTTCGAGTTCCGTCCGGAGCTGACCGCTGCATTGCTGCACGATTTGCATGGCGACCTGGTTTGCGTTGTAGCCACCGGGCAGACGCACCATCGGCTTTCCGTATTCTTCGCAGCATTTCTTGATTTCGCCGTACGAGTGACTGGCCCAGCGAATCGCCAGCAGGACGACTGCGACTTCCGAACGGGCGACGTAGGGGATGAACGCCGCCAGCGATTCGTGCTCACGGGTCTCAATCCAGATCAGTTCTTTCAGTCCAAAGGCCTCTTTCAGGGAATCATAGGCGTGTGGCCGTCGGTCCCCACCCAGCAGGATGATCGTTTTGCCTTTCAACAACCGGGCCACTTCCCGCACCTCTGTGGAAGGTTGAGCCACAATCGAAACTGATGGGGGCGGACAGGTGGCCAGAAAGCGGTCAATTTCTCGAATCACCATCTGGAAGCCGCGTGGAACTTCCAGGACTTCGGGCCAGTCCTCAACCACGGGGGCCAGCATTTCCCGCAACTCGCGGTTGCTCGGGGCCATCCCGTCGTTCACTAATTCTTCGACAATTTCGATCACCGCCGGCCAATTGGCTTCGGAACCCGGCGAATGGTTGGAGATCTCGGAAAGCTTATGCCGGATCTTGCCCAGCAGCTTCTTTCGTTTTTTCTCTTTGTTTTTGGATTCCTGCAGCCGGGCGTCAATCGCTTCGACCCGGGAAATCAGATCGGAAGAACGTGCCGGATCTCCCAGGTCGTCAGCCCGCATGAAGCGGCGAATGAAAATCTGGTGTGTTTGAGCCGTGTTTCGCAGCCAATTATAGACCTGCAACTGGTCATGGTCGTTCATATATTCAAGCCGAGTCACGGCCACTCGCAGAGCCGATTGGGCTTCGGCAAGGAGGTCCAGCGATTTCTCAAACTCGGTTTGATAGGCGTCTGAATTGTCCTGGATCGTCCGGATGACGGCGAGGACTTCGGCAATGGCTTCAAAACAAGACGCCACATCTTCGTACAGTTTCAGATCGGATGGCGCTGGTCCGCTGGCCTGGCACATCCACAGATAACAATCGGTCAGGGCTTTCGCCCGGGCAATAATGTCTCGATCCTTGGGTTCAATTTCAGTGGCATAATGGGCGCCGTCTGCGATCAGCCGTCGACGGGTCGCGGCCCAACGGCACCCTTCGGCCTTCAAGCGGCAGCGCAATTCGATCAGCCCGAGATCTGTTTCGCCGCCGCTGATAAAGCGCGTCGGATAAGTGACGGCGGGTGACGAACTGGGAGTTAATCTCTGGCCCAGAGTGAGACGCGTCAAGAGTTCGGAAACGGCCGGTTCGTTGTCCGTCAGAATCTCTTCGGACTGTCGATCCAGCCGATCGGTCTCGATAGAAATTGTCGCCGGAGCTGTTGTGGTCACTGAGATGCGAGTCGAAACCTCGTCACCTCGATAGTCGGTGTCCGCTCTATCGGGCGGAAGCTCAGCCACTTGGGTAGAAATCTCCCCAGCAGGACTGGAATGGGGAGCCGTGGCGTCTAAAAACGACTGTGCCAGCTGGCGCAGCTGTTCCCGAAACGCCACGTCGTCTGCGGCGAGCAAGACTAATCGCTCAGCCACTGCGGTGACAGTCTTCAGGAATTGTTCCGATGCCATGCCAACACTCCGGCAGATAAAACCCAAGCAAATGCGCCGTGTCGGCGGGCAAAAAAACGGTGAATCACGCAGGATAACGCAGCTGAAACTGAGACGCGAAAATCACTTTCTGGCCGTCGCATCGCGGCGGAACCTCGCGATTCGTTTCAGCAGAAGAAGTTGGGAATGGCAAGTGGCCCGCTCTCACCATTCGTACTACTCCGTATGGATGCTACGGTCCAACAGCCATTCCGGCAACTGGCTGTGTGTTTCAATGCTACCAACGCACAGTGTACCAAGGCGTTGTGTCTTGTGAATGGAACGATTTGAAGGACGGACATTTCT
>JAQGHT010001060.1 GCA_028291565.1 Planctomycetaceae bacterium
CGATACGAATGATCGCTCCGATAAACCCGATGTCTTCCGGGGGAATGGCTTCTGCAATGACCCAGAAATGCCAGCCGCCAAAATAGATGATGGCTGACAAGAATGCGATCATGATCATGTGCATGTATTCGCCCATGGCGAACATGCCGAATTTCATGGCGGTATATTCTGTGTGATAACCGGCGACCAGCTCTTGCTCGCATTCTGGCAAGTCGAATGGCAAGCGAGCCGCTTCTGCAAAACCGCTGATCATAAACACGGCAAAGCCGAGTGGCTGCAGGAAGATCCACCACCAGCCTGATTCTGCCTGCATCCCAATGATGGTTTCCATCTTTAAGGACCCGCTCAGCAGGATCGCTCCGATTAAAGACAATCCCAACGGCAATTCGTAACTTACCAGCTGGGCACTGGAACGCAAGCCGCCCAGAAAGCCATATTTGCTGTTCGAAGCCCAGCCACCGAGGATCACGCCATAAACGCCTAAACTACTGACGGCGAGAACGTAGAGCACGCCGATATCCATGTTCGGCGTGACACTCAGAGAAATCGGTTCCGAGACTAGTCCGGGAATCGCCGGTAGATAGTAGCCGAACGGGACTGTCGCAAATGCGAACATCGCCGACGCCAAAATCATGATCGGCGCGAGCAAAAAGATCGGCTTGTGGGCGCCCTCCTGAACGAGTTCCTCTTTGAGCAGGAACTTCCAACCGTCCGCGAAGGGTTGCAGCAGTCCAAACGGACCGACTCGGTTCGGACCCAGGCGGTCCTGAAAGAAGGCCGCCGCGCGTCGTTCGGCAAGCACGAGGTACGCCACGGCGCCCTGAATGGCGCCAATGACCACCGCAATCTTGACTAACGGCTCGATGAATTCCTGTGAAAACATATTTCCGACCAAATATCGGTAAGGGACGATGAAGACGTGACTACTCGACTTCCAGCATTTCCGACGCAACGCTGCGGAAGGTTGGGATCGGATGCGTCACCGTTCCCAATTGACTCGTGCGAGGCGTTTTCTCTGTTCCGGTCACCAAATTCAAGCCACCATCTGGAATTCCAGTAGCAGTTCGAGCGAAAAAGGCGATTTCGGCAGCCAATTCCTTGAGCACTTCTGCTGGTTGATACAAGCCTCGAAGCCCCAGCAGATCGAAGAAGATTTGACCATCAATGTGAGCGGCTTCGAAGGGCCGAATCGCCCAATCGGTCATCTGGATCAAGCCGGCATGGTTCACGTAGGATCCGCCCTTTTCGGCGAACGTCACGCCGGGCAGAACGTAGCTGGCCTTCCGGGCGATTGGCGATGGCAGCACATCTTGAACGATCTTCAAGGTGATCTTATCGAGACGGCTGGCGTCGGCATCGGTATTCCAGGACTCGGGATAGAGCCCGGTGATATAAGCCGCTTTCCATTGACCAGCATCCGCCTGAGTCAGAAACTGATCCCAGTTCAGAAAGTCCGGTTGGAAGTGCTTGAGAATCTCTTCGACACCCTTCCGATTCGGACAGCGTTCGGCGCGAATCGTAAAACCCTTCGCGAAGGACTCGTCCTTGTCAGCCAGGGGGATTTTTCCCAGCACCAGCGTCGCTTCTGCGGAAACATTCTTTTTGATGTAGCGACAGAGCAAATAGGCTTCTTCACAAGTCAGGAACGGTGAGACGACTGCCGCGACGGCTTTCCCGCCCTGGTGTGTCACGGTATCCGCAAAGTGCTTTTGAATCTCAGTTGTGGCAGTCGACCACTCGACGTGTTCGAACTGGTCTCGGCCGCGCTTCTTCGCGCCGCCAATCCGTTCCGGAGCATTGATGTACTGATTCTCGTAGCGGCCCTTATCGCACATCCACCATTCATTGGCGTTGGGATTGTAACGGGGCTGCACGCGATAAAGTTGGTCGTGATTTTCATGCAGTTGCACGCTACAACCAGTGCTGCACTTCACACAGACAGAGTCATGTGGTTCCAGGAACCAGACGCGCTGTTGATAGAGGAAGTCAGAGGAACACAACGCTCCAACCGGGCAAAGGTCATTCACATTGCCTGATAGCGAGTTGTCGATGGGGTAGCCTGGGAAAATATCAATTTCCGCGTGGCTGCCCCGATTGATGATCTGCAATTCGGCTTCGCCGGAGATTTCGCGAGTGAACCGGACGCACCGGCTGCACATCACGCAACGATCGGTAAACAGGGTGACGTGGGGTCCCAGTTCTTTCCGTTCGCTGGTAAATGGGTGAATGTCCGCCTGACGTTCTTTGTGCCCGTTGTTGAAGTAATAGTCCTGCAACCAGCACTCGCCTGCCTGATCACAAATGGGACAGTCGACGGGATGATCCAGCAAGATCCCTTCTTGAACGAATTGCTGATTAGCCTTGACCTTGGGGCTGTTCGTGACGATGACTGTACCGTCCTTGACGGGTGTCTGACACCCGGGGACGAGCTTCGGCACCATTTCGATCTTGCCGGTGTCTTTGTTTTTCTGTCCGGTTTCAATCAAGCACATGCGGCAACTGGCCACGACGGTCAAACCGGGATGCCAGCAATAGAACGGAATGGCTACGCCGGCCCGATCCGCCGCCTGAATGCAATTCAGCTTTTCGTCGTCGCCGATCTGCACTTCCTTACCGTCGACAATGATGACGGCCATGTTTTCGTATTCTCCGTAGGGATCAGGCGGCTCAACGTTGACTTTCACCCTGTACGGCGAAAAAAAACTTTGAATCGTTTG
>JAQGHT010000371.1 GCA_028291565.1 Planctomycetaceae bacterium
GATTCTCAAATCAATGAATGCCGTTGACTCAGAACACGCGAAGGCCATTGTGATAACTGCGGAATATGAGCAGCACAAACAAATTCTCGATTGCAGTACCAACTTGCAAATGCGTTCGTTTTCTTCGCTCACATTGGACACCTTTATTGCTGGCCTGCAACTTCGTGGTTTGAGTGTTTTCAAGAAATCCGCGTGCGTGACATCGCATCTGCTACAGGAAAAAAATGCGGTACTCCTGTTTGAGAAAAACCTCGAGCATCTGTGTGTGAAATGCGGTGTCTGCGAAATGAAACGTAGTTGAACCCCCAACCTTGCTCGGCAATAACTGCAATTCAATTCTAAAATATCCGTTGTACCGCAACATGACAATAAGTCCGACCGTCGAAATCCACGTGTTGACCGTCAAGAAGCCGCCGGCAGATTGTTTGATGCTCGACTAGTGGGTCGAGAATCGTCCATGACAAACCCACTTCCGAGGACCGCTCTCGTTTCAAGCCGGTCGCAAATGTGAATCGATGTCTTGGTGAGGAGACTCAACTCCGTTGAATTCCGGAAAAATACGGTGGCAAACCTGCCAGATAGGTTGATTCCGTCGTGATTGAGCGTACTCAACACATTCCTTCCCAATGTTCCACAACGATTAGGACTCCGAATTCCCATGACGAAACTTGCGGTGCAGCTCGTTTCCAGTCAAATCGAGGCTGCGGAGCGTTTGTACCAAAGACAGAAGCCATGGCAACTCTCAAATGCCGCACTCTATCGCCTGAAAGATTGTTGTCCGGGCTTCGACCATGAGGAGACGCTTCTGAAAGTCGTTGCCATTAATGCGCTCTATGGGACAAACCTTTATGCACTGGTTCGCATGGCGGAACACATTTGCAAAACGCTGAAAGGGAAGGACCTGAATGCAGAGGGTCCCGAGTTAGTGGAGATGTTAGCGTGTTTGCCCGCGAGTTCGGATGAGAAGAAATCTAGACACCATGCGAGTTTCGCGTCCAAGTTCGCCCACTTCTTCGTGGACAGCGAGTCGTTCCCCATCATGGACAGCATCGCCGTCGAGATGTTGAAACATCACTTGGGACAAGGCCAGTGGCAGAAAGACTCAAAGAGGCCATATCTGGCATTTGTTGCGAATATCGAACGATTGAGACAGCGGTCAGGAATCGATTGTACCAATAGTGAACTCGACCGATATCTTTGGCTGGCTGGGCTATTCCGACGATGGGATAACCCGAAGGACGGCAAAATCAATCGCGAGGCGTCTATACTATTCGCCAATCAATCGCCAGACGTCGCCCGTGACGTTAAGTCGTTGACCGCGAGCGGAACATGAAGTACCAGTTCATTTTGTCTCGCGATTTGGCGAAAATGTCGAGGCTGATACGGGTGGGTTATCCTAGAGCGGTTTAACCTTGCACTTGCCTGTTTTTCCCCCCTCGCCTCGGTACTCCGGGGAGAGGGGCCGGGGGTGAGGGGCTTCGGTAGACGTCGTGATTGGGAACAATCAAAATGATTGAAAACCAGAGCAAAAAATGGCATTTCTAATGTGGAGTCACCCGATTTCCCCTCACCCCCAACCCTCTCCCCGGGGTACCAGGGCGAGGGGAGAATGAAATAGGCGAAGACATTGACCGGCAGATGCAAAGTTAAATCGCTATAGCTCGCGCTCGGAGCAGTCATCGGGGATTCTCGACCTACGACGTTTTTCAACAATTTCGTGCCTCGCTGCGCCGCGACTTCGTTCAGGCGGCTGGTGCCGCCGAAATGAGTGCCGACACGCATTGAGGAATTGATCAGCTTTTCCAAGATCGCCTTCCAGCCTGCGGCGTCAATTTGCAGCCGAGTCAGAATGTCTGGAACGATTCAGGACAGATATGGGCTGTGTTTTGTTTTACATCACTCATCATCCCACAGCTTTCTCTTGTTCCCAGTGAGGAGTGCGGCGGTGGCCACTTCAACCAGTCGATCGAACCCGGCGGCATCGACACCAGCGGCTTCAAGTCCCTGCGTTCCCTGAACCATCCGGGCGACGTAAGTCGCTTTTTCGGCTGCCCGCTTCTGTAGCATTTTTTTGACCGGAATTCGCCGTGCGCCGATCAAATCGACACCAAGCGCTTGAGCCACGGCGGAAACATGCTCAAAACGCACCTTCGACGGGTCGGACAAAATTCGATTCACGGTTGCCACAGGGACACCGCTCAATTTCACAAGGTGACGAATTGGTATACCGAGTTTTCGGCGACGTTGATTCAGGGTCAGCGTAGACATCTCTGATTACCTCCAATGAAATTGTATCACCAGTGATACACTCTGGCAATTGGCTTTTGGTTACGCTTCCTGAATTTCACCATCTTCGTGTGGGGGAAATAAAAGACACGCAGATTGAAGCTGACCGTCAAGGCGAGTCGATGGACGGAAAGTGCTTACGACAGCAAAATCAATAACTGTCGGAAGTACGCATCGAGAGTCGAAAGTTCGTAAACGAAACAGTGCAATTAATAAACGTCTCGGATGTTCCGAATTCTTTGACAGCGAATTGAGAGTTTGCTCCCTTCCCCGAAGGGGATGCGTCAATAGCCCAGGGTTGCCGCCCGCAGCGGCTACCCTGGGTAAATCCCATCAAATTCCGTTCTACCCCGAAGGGGTTGCGCCCTGTTGAGACTCGATTTCGACAGGCGCAACCCCGTTGGTGTAGAGACCTCGGGGAACGCTCGACCCAGGGTAGCCGCTGCGCTGCAACCCTGGGCTATTGACGGATCCCCGTTGGGGAACGGCAGACTTGAAACACCCATTTGAGAATTTGGAGGCACAGGGTAATCTTGTGACCGTGAATACGATTGGATAATGCACTCCAATGATCGCCTAAGGATCGGCGCATCAATAACTGTCGGAAGTTGCCAACGGCCTTTCAGGTCATCGACGGGCAGGAGTGCCCATCCTACGGCACTTATTGCTGCGCAAATCCTAATTGAGTTCGGACGCCCTCCCTCATGCGACAATAATTACTTCGCCGCTCTAAATTCCATCACTGTCGAGAGAACTTGCCTGCAGGAGTTGCTCGTGAATGAGCTGTAGCGGGACGAGGTCGGTCAGGAGGAAGCGGAACGTGCCGAAACTGTCCAGGATTTCAGGTCCGAAAATGCTCAGAATCCAGCGCCAGTAGTCCGAGAGGCCAGACTGTTTGCCAGCCGAAATTTCCTGACCGCGCGAGATGAAATCGTCGACCAGAGTCTTCATCACGACGGACTCCTTCGGCTTGGCGGGTTCCAATTGCAAGAAAAAGCGTTCGTAGAAGGCATCCCACCGCGGATCGCCGCACTGCCAGTTCGGTGGCCGGTCCGGAGGAACCGCGATCGGTTCCTTCTGCCGGGCCTTGAATGCCGCCTGATACTGGCCACAGAGCACCAGCGCGGAATGCAGGCCGAGTCCGCCTGCCGTAATCGGCCAGTAGATCCAACTCTCGGGCAACATCGTGATCTGCATCCCCTGGAGATATCGCTGCTGAATTTCCTGCTGCAGGCCCGCGACAATTCCCACGCCAGGTCCGAAGAAGTCCGCGGCGAAGCGCCGCAGGGCCTGATTGACCGACCGTCGGTGGGATTTGCCGAGGTCGAGAGCCAGCCCCAGCCCTGAAGTCAGAAACCGCAGGTGAGAGTTATAGAGTGACACAGTGGCAAGAATCGCACGCCTCGCCGAGGCATGGCGGCGTGTCTCTTCCAGGAACGTCTGAAACGTCGCTTCGTGGACACTCCATTCCCCTTCGCCACTCAGTTCCAGCATGCCCCAGCGAGGATTGTTCCGCGGCACATTTCCGTGCAGCTCGCCGCCAATCGCCAGAGTGCCACACTTGTCCGTATTGATCTGTAGCCCGCAAGCCTGAACAAACTCATGCAACGCGTTCCAGGCCGCCAATAACTGTTCTCCGATGCTCATTCGGAGGACTTGGAGTCGTGGCGATCTCTAACAAGGAGTCATGCACCTGCCGGCGTTCCTGAAGAAACTCGCGCCGAGATTTTGATTCACCACCCCATTCACCCAGCAAGGCGCCAAACAGGTAGACGATCTCCGACCGCAGCCGCCCCATCCTCCATTCCGTTTCCAGTTTTTTACGCCAGAACGAGACAATCTCCGACGAAGCCCCGACCGAATGAATCAGCAGACCGATGTCCCCCAGGTCGGAATGCAGCGAATTCCGCCCAATCTTGATCGCGGCGAGACCCCGATAAAGCCCCCGCAGCGCCTCCGCCGGCGCCTGGGCCTCACACTCAGCCCACAGCCTGTCATAAGCCTCAACCAGCAGCGACCGCTGCCGGCGAAGTTCTTCCAGTTTCACCTGCGAAATGAATTGAACCGTCGAAACAGGCATGATGCATCTCCCCAAATGATAAAGACAGACGTGATGATACCAATTCCAAAACCAAACGGGAGCAGCAGGAAAGGGACGGTCAACACATTTACAAAAGGCATACAAGAGGGCCTAAGACACGCATATTGCAGTCAACCGCTGGGGCGAGAAGATCGAGCGAAAAATGGGTGTATTGGAATCGCAGTCGCTTAAATTGATCAGACAAGCGGCTCACTGAGCGGGCAGGGCCACCAGACGCAGGCCGATGGGTTCGCTTTCACTCGACTTTTGCTGGTGATGATTCCATTTGCGCAACGGAACAAATCGTGGCTGGGAGAATCTGCCACGAAAAGAAGATTGGGACTGCAAAACAACCGCTATAAGTCATCCAGTGACTCGAGGAATTCCTCACACTCACAAAACAATTTCGCAGGGTGACCAAGATCGCTTGCAACCTGAGCCTCCCTGCGAATCAAAAGCTGACCAGAACTGCAACCAAAGGATCGGCGCATCAATCACTGTCGGAAGTTGCCTACGGCATTTCAGGTCATCGACGGGCAAGAGTGCCCATCCTACGGCACTTATTGCTGCGCAAATCCTTATCGTACTCTCCCAATCATCGTTGCTTTTGCACAATCGTCTGAGCATACTTGATATTCCTCCATAAACTGGCGATCGTTGGGATCAGGAGGGGGCTTCATGTCTGGGCACTCATTCGGTTTGCGGCAATGGATCGTGCCTGGACTGGAAAATACAACCCCGACTCGCAACCGCTCGTCATCGCGGCTCAAGAACAATCCAAACTTGGGTCGACTTTGACCCGTCCTTTCCTACCACTTCAGCAGCAGATTCAAGCCGGAATCGAATCGAAGAAGTGGGACGAAGTCAGCAAGCTGTTTTCGCAACTCATTCAGGACCAGCGCAGCCAACTCGGTCCCAATCATAGTGAAGTTGTTGACACACTGTTGACCGCCAGCGGGTTTGAATTCAAGCAGGGGCGACTGGAGCGTTCATGAATTGTTAGACTGAGGGGCTGATCCTTTGAGATTTTACGTGCGGATTCACCGACATACATCGCTCCGTTCGGAAACTTCCATGAGATTGATTGTTTCTCCGTCAGACTCGCACCCCAGACATACGGTGCTGATTGCGGCCATTTTGGTAGCGATGCTGGCGTCTCACTGCGATGCGGCAGATCCGGCGGCTGTCGATTTTAATCGCGATGTGCGTCCTATTCTGGCGGGATATTGTTTCAAATGCCATGGCCCTGATTCCGCCAACCGACAGGCGAAACTGCGTCTGGATGTGCGTGATTCGGCATTGGCCAAGACGGATTCTGGAATCCGGGCGATTGTCCCGGGAAATCCGCAGGAGAGTGAACTGGCACGCCGGATCCTTTCCAATGATCCAGAAGAACAAATGCCTCCGCGAGCCAGTAAGCCTCTGTCTGATGCTCAGAAGCAAACGCTCCTGCGTTGGGTGACCGCAGGGGCGGAATATCAGCCGCACTGGGCCTTTATGGCGCCGCGTCAATCTCAGCCGACCGTGATTCGAGACAGTGGATGGCCGCGGAATCCGATTGATCGATTCGTGCTGGCTCGGCTGGAGGCCAAGGGGCTCCGTCCATCATCCCCAGCCAGTCGGTTCACGCTTGTCCGTCGGGTCTATCTGGATCTGATCGGGTTACCGCCCACGATTGAAGAGGCGGATTCGTTTGTGAACGATCCCGCACCCCAGGCTTATGAAAGGCTGGTGGACCGGCTGCTCGCATCACCCCATTATGGAGAACGGTGGGCTCGGCAGTGGTTGGATCTGGCCCGATATGCCGACACGAACGGCTACGAAGAAGACAAATCGCGGTCCATCTGGCCCTATCGCGATTGGGTCATCAAGGCACTCAATGACGACTTGCCATTCGACCAATTCAGTATCGAGCAAATCGCCGGAGACATGTTGCCACAGGCGACTGTCCAACAACGGATCGCCACCGGCTTCCATAGGAATTCGATGCTCAATACGGAATCGGGAGTTGATCCGCTGGAGTATCGGTTCTATTCGCTGGTGGATCGCGTGAATACGACAAGTACTATCTGGCTGGGTCTGACGCTGGGGTGTGCTCAGTGTCACACGCACAAGTATGATCCTGTTCCGCAACACGACTACTATCAATTCCTGGCACTGATGAATCAAACGGAAGAGCTGGAAATTGATGCTCCGCAGGCTGATCTGGTGGCAGAACAGCAACGCATAACCGCACAGATCGACGAACTGTTGCGACAACTGCCCAATGAGTTTCCGATTGCCGGGCCGAATTTGTCTGCCGCTGAACGTCAGAAATATCTGGAGGACAAGTGTTCCGAGTGGCGGCGTGAGGCGTCGAAAAAATCGGTCCGCTGGAAGGTCTTGCGGCCGACTCGCGCGACGGCGAATGTGCCCGCGCTGACAATTCTGAAGGATGATTCTGTTCTGGCAATCAGAGATACCACGAAGCATGACGAATACGACTTGGAACTGACGACGGACCTGCAGAACATCACCGCAATTCGATTGGAGACTCTGCCCGATGATCGGTTGCCGGCACATGGTCCTGGCCGACTGTACTATGAAGGGCAAAACGGGACGTTCTTTCTCTGTGAGTTCAGCCTGTTCTCCAACGATGTCCCGCTGTCAGTGGGCCGAACTCATCAGACGGCAGGGAACGCGAAACTGGCCACTGATGGAGATCCGCTGTCGGGCTGGACTTTTCAAGATCGCCAAGGGCTGCCGAGCACGGCACTCTTCGAATTGGTAAATCCACTTGCAACGAGCACGAAGTTGCGAGTTCGGATGATGTCAGAACGAGCCCAGCCGTGTGCAGTTGGACGATTTCGGATTTCCGTGACCGCTGATCCGTGGCCAGCCGAGTTATCAGCCTATCCAGCGGACATCGAAGCTCTTTTGGCGACTGACGAGATGTCTCTCACGGCGACGAACCGGCAGCAATTGATGCAGTACTTTCTTGAGACCACTCCACTCCTGGCCAAGCAAAACCAGGCGATCGCGGAACAACGCAAGCGGTTGCCTGCCATGCCTACCACAATGGTCATGAGTGAACTCGCGCCCGAACACCGACGTGCTTCGGTCTCGTATCGACGCGGTGAATATCTGCAGCCGGATGCTGCGGTCGAGCCGAACGTGTTGTCGATCCTGCCTCCATTACCAGCCGCAGCACCGCGTGACAGGCTGGCCTTGGCTCGATGGTTGGTTGATCCGACGAATCCGCTCGTCGGCCGCGTGACCATGAATCGCCATTGGGCGGCCTTCTTCCAGTACGGCCTGGTCCGTTCGGTCGACGACTTTGGGTATCAGGGAGCGCCGCCGTCGCATCCTGAATTGCTAGATTGGCTGGCCCTGGAACTGATCCGACAGGGATGGTCGATCAAGCAAATGCACCGTCTGATCGTTACGAGTGCCACGTATCAGCAGGCATCGAACTTGACGGACGACCTTGCTGCGAAGGATCCTCAGAATGTATGGCTGGCTCGTGGCCCCAGACATCGGTTGCAAGCAGAACAGATTCGGGATTTGATTTTGGTCGCAAGCGGCCAGTTGGGCCCGCAAATAGGTGGCCCGAGCGTCTATCCACCTCAACCGCCAGGGGCAACGGAAGGGCCCTACACGGCATTGAAATGGAAGCCCAGTGAAGGCGCCGATCGATATCGTCGGGGACTGTACACCTTCATCAAACGGACCCAGCCATTTGCGATGCTCAATACATTTGATGCACCTGAAGGCCGCGTCTGCGTTGCCACTCGGGAAATCTCGAACTCGCCTTTGCAAGCACTGACGATGCTGAACGATCCCACGGTGATCGAGGCGGCTCAGGCCATGGGACGCAGCACGGCCGCAGCATCCAGCAGCACCGAGGAACGCGTCATTGGCTTGTTTCGTCGCTGTCTGAGTCGGTTTCCGACCGACACCGAGCGAACCAGCATCATCGAGTTTTATGAAGCAACTCGAAAGCGGCTGCAGGCCGGAACACTAGCGACAGACATTGGTGGCCCCGGGACTGGCGATCCTGTCGAACGCGCGGCTTGGACTGTTGTGGCCCGAGCCTTATTGAATCTGGATGAGGTGATCTTTAAGGATTAGTTGAAATTGAACCGAAGCAAACCAAGATTGGAATAACACATTAGACGAGTGGAGTAAGTACAAGCCCCTACCGCACCCGAGGGCGAGGAGATTCCCATTAAAACGTACGATATAATGCAAGTTTTGCTGCTCTGTTAGAAAGAGGCCACCATCGATCCTGTGTCGGTGGAGCCATGACTGGATGGCTAGCAAAAGCAAATAAAACATCCTGCTCAGCGTGTAGTCTGGATTGCCCCCTGCCGCCGCGACAGCCCGGATTCTTAGAACAGCACGGCATCAAATACGACGCGAAATTGAATGACATAGCGACATCTGCAGCGGCAGGGGGCAATCCAGACGTAAGCGTTGAAAAAGCGCGGAGAAAACTTTTACTAGCTTGTCAGTCATGGCACCACTGACGCAGGGTCAGTGGTGGCCTTTTTTCTCAGGATGAGAAAAGGAAATCGATCCCATGCATCATGAACTCATGCAGACTCGACGACATTTCTTTGACGATTGCCGATTGGGAATCGGTAAGATTGCTTTGGCTTCGCTGTTGACGAGTGCTACCCCTGCAAAGACTGCGCTCGCCGCACCGGGATTGCGATCGGCACGGACTATTGAACCGCACTTTAAACCCAAGGCCAAGGCGGTCATTCAATTGTTCATGGGGGGCGGACCGAGTCATCTCGATCTGTTTGATTACAAACCGGAATTGGCCAAGTTCGAGGGCCGCACAATTCCCGCCGCACTGCTCGCCGGTCAGCGCTTTGCATTTATCCGATCCGATGCCGCGGCCCTCGGACCGCGGTTCAAGTTTGCCAGGCACGGCCAATCGGGTGCCGAACTTTCGGAAGTCTTGCCGCACCTGGCTAAAGTCGCGGACGACATCTGCGTTGTGAAGTCGGTCCATACAGACCAGTTCAATCACGCTCCGGCACAAATCTTTTTCAACACGGGATTCGCGCAACCCGGTCGTCCCGCATTGGGAGCGTGGGCCGTGTACGGACTGGGTGCGGAGACCGAGGAACTGCCCGCCTTTGCCGTCATGTCAACGGGTGCGGGGAACAGTGGAGGTTCGGCAAACTGGGGCAATGGGTTCATGCCTTCGTCTCACGCGGGTGTTCTGTTGCGGAATCAGGCCAATTTGATCTTGAACGCCGCCAATCCTGACGGGGTCGATCCTCGACTGCAGCGTGAGACGCTGGACCTCGTCGGCAAACTGAATACCGGCTATCAAAAGGCGACCGGGCATCCGGATATTGCCGCACATATCTCAGCCTATGAGCTGGCGTATCGGCTACAAAGTTCGGCCCCCGAGCTGATCGATTTGTCAGGCGAGACTCGAGCGGTTCTCGATTTATATGGTGCCGACCCGGAGAAACCATCCTTTGCCCGCGCCTGCCTGCTGGCTCGGCGAATGGTCGATCGAG
>JAQGHT010000375.1 GCA_028291565.1 Planctomycetaceae bacterium
GGTCGCCACGATTAACAGGGTGATCAATACGAGGTGATACAGGATTCGCCAATGAATCCAATCGACACTTCCCCCTTCCGTCAGGCTTTGGCAATTCCCTTTGCCGACCGACCAGGCGAACACAGCAAAGAGCAGGGCCACGACCAGGCTGCCGAACAGGCGACGCGATTGGGAGGCTCCGCATGCCAGGCAGGTGCGGGTTTTGAAGCCGGCCGCAATGTACTGCGACAGCGGTTGCCGCGGCCAGGGCGTTCCACAACGCGGACATAAGCGAGACGTCCAGGGACTGCGTTCCCAGGTTAGACAATCAACCCAATGCCAACACCAGCGGCTGACCAGCCAGCCCAGGACTGCGGTGATCGCCACGAGCCAACCAGCAGAGCCCTCGGTCACACACTTCGAGGCCCAGAGGTCGAATGGGGTCGGCATGAGATCGACGTAGGATTACCGGGGCTAGAGAATTGAGTGTGAGGTTGTGCTATTGGCGAGTGTTGTCGGATGAAAGGCTTGTCTGCCGTACTTAATGCGAACGACAGACAGGCTTGTCCGTTTCACGTAAGATCAGTACCTCAGTCACTGCCGGCGCACCTGACGGTGGCTGAGGAAACGTCTCATTCCTGACCATGCGAAGTATAATCGCGAAATCGTTGTCCCTGCAATCGTCACGGCGAGATTGCCGTGGCAGGGGTGTGGCAAAAGTTACTGGCACATCAGCCGGAACGCTCTAGCGTCCGGTTTCGGATTGCTTGACGGAGATTAACCGGGGTCTGGTAACTAGTAGAAATCAGCATTTCACGGGTCAGAGCCCAAGTTGATCGCTGCTCGTACTACGCGGGCTGCCAATTGCACGGTATGAACTTATGTGATTTAACTGCCGACGTCGGTGCTGATCGGTTCATTTCCCTGGCGTGTCGACAGGGCCTGGTAGATCGAGGTATCCATATTGTCCGACAGGAATTTGACAGCGCCGTCGCCAAACACCATGTTGCCGCCCCCCACGTGCGGGCTGCTGAAGCCGGCATTGTTTTTGTTCATCCCGAACTGCGTTGATCCCAGTACGTGGTGGCCATTGGAGTTGACTTGAGAAGTGGACGACGAAGTCATCATCTGCGTCGGAGCTGAACACGTGACATCGTAGGAGACTCCAGCCCAGGCGACGGTTCCGGCGAATGACCGTTCACCGGCGAAAAACGTGTTCGACATCCCGTCTCGAATGAACTGTGGCGACAAGCTGCTGTTGGGACCGAATACTCCATCGCCCATGGCGGTGCCCAAAGCCTGCGTTCCATAATTCGCGATGTAGTTCGCCTTCGCGGCAAAACCGGGTGTTGTGGAATTTACGACTCCCATGCACATCCCCATCGCCCAGCCCGAGTACATGGGATTGCTGCACATTGGATTGTTGAATCCACCCGATTCCGATAGATACTGGGCGTCGCCGCTATAGGGATCACTCGGGCAGATATAATTTGTCAGTTTCTGTTGTGGGAGAGCGGCGGGATAGGCTTCAAAATTGATCGTTTTGTAGACATTATCCTGTTCCAGATAGGGCAATATCAAAGCGCCCCAGCCATACCCCAGATGATCTGGACCAGCAGAACTCCGCACAACGTAAGCGGGTGGCAAGACCGTCTTACTGGTCAGATAGTTGGCGAAAGCGAGCCCGATCTGCTTGAGATTGTTCTTGCACTGCAGCTTGCGGGCGGATTCACGTGCGGCCTGTACAGCAGGCAGAATCAGGGCGACAAGTACACCAATAATGGCGATCACGACCAGCAGTTCGATCAGCGTGAAAGCAGAACGACGACGCGACATGGCGGCCTCTCTGGACAAAATAAGAAGGGATAAAACAGACATCAGAACGCTGTCGGTGTCATTTACCATACTGTCATGCTGTAGCATACGTCAAGGTGAAGGCACCAAGGCGCAGTCAAGTACCGGCTAATCTGCAGCAGGCATGCCCGACGTGCAAGGTCTGTCAAACGCCACTTCGAACCGTACGACTGCAAAATCGCCAGACTGCAATTGAACAATCGGCATGACGCACCTCAATTCCCGCCGGCCTTTTTTTCGAGCAATTTCGAAAAATCGCCGTTTCTTTTGCTCAATCGTTCCCTTATTTTAGAACTTCTAGATAACATCGTGACTTGTCGTTCTCTTCAGAATCGCGCTCTCCGAAGGAAACAGAAATGCTCAATCGAGTCTGTGTTAGCGTCGGTCTCATTCTTACTGTTCTCAGTTGTTCGTGGCTCAGTGCCGGCCCTCCCGCGGCCAAACCAGTTTCGCATTCGTTTTTTATTGCGGGGCCTTCGTTTACGGGCATTATTGACGAAGACGGAAATGAAGCCTGGGATACAGGCAGGCCTGGCGCGCGGGATGGGTTTGTACTTGCGAATGGCAATGTCCTGATTGCCTGGGCCAACGAAGTGAAGGAATTCACACGTACGAAGAATGTCCTGTTTCACTATGCCAAATCGCCTGAGAATCAGGAAATCGGAACCGTCGAGCGACTCAAAGACGGAAATACGCTGATCACGGAACTTGGAGCAAAACCCCGGCTGATGGAAGTGAGTCCTGACGGCAAAGTGGTGGTGAATGTGCCGCTGCTACCGGAGACAAGCAACAGCCACATGCAGACTCGGATGGCTCGGAAACTGGCAAGCGGAAACTACCTGGTCCCGCATTTGCTGGCCTTTCAGGTGAAAGAATACACCCCCAAAGGCGAAGTTGTTCACAGTTTCGCAACGGATCTGCCGGAACTCGGCGGCCGGGCGGCGGAGAACTGGCCTTTCACGGCCATTCGGTTAGAAAACGGAAACACGCTGGTGACACTGACGCACGGCAATAAAGTGGTCGAGTTTGACGCCGAAGGGAAAGTGGTCTGGAAAGTGACCAACGACGATTTGCCGGGTAAGCCGCTGGCCGATCCGTGTGGAGCTCAGAAGCTGCCGAACGGCAACGTAATCATTGCCAGCTATGGAACATCGGGACCTGTGAAAATCCTGGAAGTCTCGCCGGACAAGAAGTTGGTCTGGACCTACTCCGGAAAACACAAAGCCCACGAGATCCAGATTCTCACCACGAACGGCAAGTATCTCACCGGAGAACCGTTGAAGTAGAGTGGATTCACGCAATGGCTGTGAATTGGTGAGCAAACTCGCCCGAATTCTCACGACTTCAGCTACGAAGAAGCTTCAATCTTGTACCGCGCACAGTTAAGGATGAGGCGTTTGATCGCGGGGTTCAGTTTTGAAAAAGGCTCATTCGTGGCCGCGAACAGAAAGAACCGCACTAAGCCGCCGCTTTTTCAGAGACTCCGGACAGGCAGGCGTGAATTAAACATCCGCGTGCAATTGTGAAAGCCGAGTCCTCAGTGAGGGTCACGTCGTGGATTTCCAAGGGTAAGCCAGGACGTAGCCAGATCTCTTGAATGAGTTCTCGGAAACCGATAATCCGTGACACGCCGCCGCTGATAACGAGTGTTGTACTCGGAAACGGACGGGGCAGCCTGGCTTCGAACAAGCCATCGAAAACTCGCTGATAGACCTCTTGAAGAAGTTGACGATACAGGTCGCGTAAGAGTGACTCTTCGGAATTCCGCGGCTTTAATAGTGAGGGTGCGGCATGACTTTTCCAGGCCGATATCCCTGCGGTGTCCAGCCAGGAACGGCCCTGACTGTCTACGAAATAACGCTGTAACTGCTCCGCGAGTTGCTCGTCGATCCATTGCCCGCCGCGCTTGCAGTGACCAGATACGAGCTCCTCGCCGCGATAACAGAGACTATACGAACAATAGGCCGCGCCGAACGTCACAGCCAGGCCGGTGAATCCGGTATGGGACAATTCGGCCAGGATCAGTGCTCGAGCTGGAGTAATCTCCAGCGGCGTATAGCCGCGCAGGCGAATCCACTGTGCCAGAAAACTGTCTGTGGTGGAGTCCGGATCATGGGGCAGACGCATTGATTCGACGGGAAAACTGAAGCCACACAGCGATTCCGAAAATGGTGCGGGAGGCAACAACGTTTCCAGTTCCGCAACCAGAATCTCTCGGGCGAGAGAAGTCTCTTGTTCCACTGGCCCGACCGGAAAGAGCGGCCACGTCGGAAGTCGCAAACCCATACCCAGTGCGGAAACAGTATCTCCTAACAGCACGAGATGGCCGTCACACGTTCCAAACGGCAGGCGAGACTGCACGAGGATCTGCCGATGTTCCGGTTCATCTGGCAACAGGGCGTAGGCCGATCGGCAATGCCGCGCGATCAGCTGCTGGCCTCGCCGAAAGAGCACTCGCATTTCATGAGAACCGGGATCAAAGCCGACATTCATGGCGTTTTCGCAGGGGTGTAAAGGGGGGCGTCGTCAGCGATTTCTGTCGCCAACCTCGCCCAAGGTTAGTGCGGTTCGCTCCGTTTTTTGGACCGATGCCCAAAGTTTGGCAATCTTGGCTATGTGGAAATCAGCGTCCTGAAAACCACTACGGCGTTATCCTTTGGGGTATTTCTCAACAGCGCAACTTCAAACTTTACGCTTTGGGAAAATATCGAATCACTCAAGTCCTTTGAGTTAAGGATCGGTGCATCAATAATTGTCGGAAGTTACCTACGGCCTATCAGGTCATCGACGGGCAAGAGTGCCCATCCTACGGCACTTATTGCTGCGCAAATCCTAACACTCAACGCTGGTGCTACTTATTTGACTTGCGATGAGTCAAGGCTCGCCCCAGTACACTGCTGTCATCCGTGGCCGAGATACTGCTGTCTCCGGCTTGCGCTGTCAAATTGACACGTGGGACATTCGCCAGGATCTTGGGGCGTGGGACGAAGTGCGGAGCGGGTGGGGCTCCGATCTCTGCGGTCTCAACCGGGCTGATTGTGTTGTTGGAACTGGCTGGGGTCCGGCGGTCGCGGTCCAATAGAGCTTGATGAAATTCCGCTCGCAAATTTCGTTCTTGTTCCGAAATACTTCTCACCGGCTGAGGCATCCCGGCTTCCGGATTGGCAACCGGCGGAATGGTCATTTTGGGCGGCACAGCGGCGACGGCTGGAGCTGACTGCAGTGGGGCTTCCACTGGACTTTGTCGAAACAGACTTTGTGCCAAGTGTGGTGCTGGTAATGAGT
>JAQGHT010000381.1 GCA_028291565.1 Planctomycetaceae bacterium
CATTCATCCAAAAATCTCGGTTCCTAATTGAGGTGCCGGTGCCAGCTTCGCGTGAAAGCGGTGACGAAAGTGCATTAAGTACCCGACGAGGCCCGGTACACCCAACAGGATGACATACATCAACCAGGCCCAATGGATGCGTGTGCCGTCAGCACCGTGCCGCGGAATCAGCCACAGCGCGACGAACGCGGAAACAGCCCCACAGATGGCCAACAAGACACACGAAGGCCAGACTTCTCTGATAAAGTGAACTCGATCAGCAGTCGCTTCGCGAATCAAAACACCGAGAGTTACCAAGCTTTGCAGCGGCATCGGGTTCAAGACCGCGAAGGCCATTGATGTCTGCATTTCCACACTCATGCGACGCTTGCCAGGTTGTCGCACGTCTTCGGTTTGCAGGATGTGGCCCCCGGCATCGCGTTTTTGAAGCTGCCATTCAAGATGCGGTTGCGGGCCAATTGGGACTTCATAAAAAATCGTATTAGCATCAATCGGATGGACATTGAGGACTTGATCGCGCAATTCCTCGGGAATGCGATACTTTGCAGTCAGGTGTTGATTGTCATACTGGTATACGGTATCCACGTTGCGCACTAAGAGCGTATATTTTCCCGGATTACTTTTCTGAACAACGGTCCCCTGCGTATACTCCATGAGCTGATTCGAAGCCATGGAGACGAGAGTCTTGTCCAGGAGAATCGGCTCGACTTGACGGTTCCGCAGATGAACGTGTTCAATTCCACGTTGCGTCATGAGCACAACGTAGTCCTGCGCGACGTTCCCTGTGAAGCACCCTGTGTCGAGTGCCGTTACTTGCGAGTTGTATGCCAAAGTCGTCCCGCCGTCTGTGTATGCCATGTCGGCTCGAAGCTCGAGATCTTGCCCAGGCACAAGTTGGAACCTCTGTGCTGACAGTGGTGGTTCTGGCATTTCACCATCCTGCCCGATATAGGCGATCGGTTTCCGAGTTTGATGGGAATAGACGACGAAATACCCGGTGAATTGTTCACCCCGCCGTTCCTGCACGAAGTACCATTCCGTGCGCTGGTCCTGCATCAAAAAGAATTGAATCATATTCCACGACACAGGGCGCAATGTGAACGCGTCACGCCACGGTTCTTTAGGAGCATTCAATGACGTTCCCACCGAAAATGACTGCTTTTCTCGCATCTGCACGCGTTGACCATCCAATGTGGCGAACTCATAAGTATGCGTTAGCTGCCATGGCAGCCACTTCAATGGTTGTCCTTCGGACACAACAATCCTGGAGGGCAACTGGTCCGCTGGTACAGAAAAAAATGGCTGTAGCAAGACTCCGAGAAAGAAGAAGCCCAGGACATGCAGACACAGGTAACCCAATGAGAGCGAGAAGGCCGTGCCCAGCTGTCCCAGAATTGTGTGATGCCGCATGGATTTTCCCTCGAGCGATGGACAAATTGAAGACGCGAAAAATGCAATTAGCGATTAACTAAAATCAGCGGCACACAGCTCGTCACGAACCGCCGCGATGAGCAGACTGATCCAGATCAGGAGTAGAGCCCAAACCCAGATTGCAAAGACATTCGGAACCATGTTCGGCAGTAGACCAAATGCACAAACCGATCCCAGCAAAGGCCACCAGCGAGTCCCTGCGAGATGACTCCGGCGAAGTCCGGCAAACAGTGCTGCGAAATACGCCGCCGGACAGGCTGCGAGTGCATACCACACCGGAGCGGTCAACGACCAGCGAAAGGGCGATGCATGGGCAAATGGAGTCGCGGCCCACAACATCACGCCCACTGCGGGCAGCAGGACGACAACTGCAAACAAGGCAGAAGCGGCCAGCACTTTGGCCCACAGTAGTACGTTTCGATTCACAGGCCTGTACAACAAGAAATGCCAGGTGCGCGACTGAGTCTCCCGAAATGTCTGCCACAATCCCAGAACCCCGGAAAACATTCCGCCCCAGAGCAGAATCAGTCTGGCGAAGGTCCCCCCAATCAAGGGGGCTGGATGATACCGATCCAACTCGGTGTATCGCAGGAAGCCATACCCTTCTCCGTCGGGCCGCGCGCCAAATTCGATCTCAAGCGACACGCCGTACAGCAACACCAGCAGAACCGGCACGCCGATCCACCAGATTTCACGCAACTCTTTTAGAAACAGCACACGAAACATTTTTCTGGCCTCTGTTCTGACCATCTGGGATGTTGCCACTCAATTCAAAACGGGTTCCGGAGCAACAGCAGAATCATTGGCGAACAACCGACGTCGCCCTCGGGTGTAGGCGATGAACGCGTCTTCCAAATTCAATTCCACGACATCGATTGCGGTTGGCTTAAGTTTTCCCAGCAATTCCGAATGGGACTCGCCATAACCTACGATCACCAATTCCCAACGATTCCGATTTGTAAGACCGCTGACGAGACCAGGCATCTCGATCATCGGCGGCGGCGTGGCAGCGAACTCGACAATCACCAACCGGACCGTTGCCTTGAAACGATCCGTCGGACAGTCAACTCGCAGCACTCCATCCACCATGACACCAATGCGATCGGCGACACGCTCCACGTCTCCCAGATTGTGCGAGCTGAACAAAATCGTCCGTCCTTCACGCTGGATAATCTGAATCATCGATTCGAGGAAATCTCGCCGGACGACCGTATCAAGTCCGAGCGTCGGATCATCCAGAATCAAGAGTTCGGGATCTGGCGCCAGTGCGATGGCCAAAGAAACCTGAGCCCGTTGGCCATTCGAAAACCGTCGGACTTTTTGCTTCCGTAGCAATTCAAAGTGGTCGATGATTCTGTCGAACAGCTCGCGGTTCCAACGCGGAAAGAACGGCCGGCTGAAGTGTTCCAATTGATCGATAGTCATGCCGCCATATAACGGGTGACCTTCAGCAATAAATGCCACGCGCGTTCGTAACGAAGCAGACTGCGTCTCGACATTTTCACCAAGGACTTCGGCAATCCCCTGATCGGGATGTACCATCCCGGTCAACATCTTGATCGTCGTCGATTTGCCCGCGCCGTTGCGCCCCAGGAATCCGTAAACACACCCGGTGGGAATGGCCAGATCGAGCGAACGCACCACGGCGCGATTGCCGTAGAATTTCGTGAGCCCGCGAGTCTGAATGGCGTTGATCATGTCTTCCTCATCAAGATTCGAAACGCGTTCCGGAACAATCACACTTTCCACTGGAACTGCGACATGCGTTCTTCGATCAATACCTGTGTCTCGTGGCGGGTAAAATCGAGATGGACTGCTTCGGTCAGCAGGCTATCGATGCGTTCAATGATCCGCTTCTTGCGCACGGGCCGGGTCAGTTCACTTCCCGGAGGAGCGATGAACACCCCCAGACCGGGCCGAGAATTCAAAACACCTTCCCGTTCCAGGTCGGTATACGCCCGGGCGATCGTGTTCGGATTCACAACCAGTGATTTCGACAGCTCTCGTACCGACGGTAAACGATCACCCGGCGCCAGGCGACCGCGTGCCACCGCCTCGCGAACCTGGCTTGCGATCTGCCGATAAATCGGCTCCCGCCCTGACGTATTGACTTCGAACTCCATGTGATGTCTCCTCGACTGTATTAATACTACTAGTACAGACAGGACGGTGTCAAGTGTCGTTTTCTGTTTTTTTTTGCTGCAAGCACGAGAGTGCCCAGCAAGAGACGTTTCGGCCAACAAACGCAGCGCCCCAATGTGGAGCGACACTCCGTGTCGCGCAAAGCGAGCCAGTCGCGAAGCGACTGGTGAGGCTTCAATGTTGAGCTCAACATTGGTCACGTTACCGGAAAATATCGCGGTTTCACTTTGGATCTGCCGGTCTTGTGGTTCCGCGAACTGAACCCCACCGAGCTCAGTTTCTCG
Organism: Planctomycetaceae bacterium; assembly: GCA_028291565.1. Lineage (GTDB taxonomy): Bacteria > Planctomycetota > Planctomycetia > Planctomycetales > Planctomycetaceae > JAKFVC01. The sequence goes on from JAQGHT010000381.1 coordinate 3,858, forward strand.
CACTGCCACGTCAAGAAGACGCAAATGTGAGTTTTCATGTGAAATCCAGATTACATCTCATGAAAATACTGGCGAAACAGCCGCTTCTGCATGAAAGGCAATTCATCAACGTCGTGAATCAGGTAGTGATTCTGATCGGTGTCGGTCAACAGCCGGCCGTTATAGCCAAACGTCTTGACGCAGTGCGGGTTGTTATGCACAGTGAATTCCACGCGACCGTCTTCCGTTTCCGCCGAGCACTGCACAAAACCATTGTCATCGCGCAGTGACACCAGTGACTTGACGGTTCTCAGCAAATATCGGCGATTCAAAGCCCTGCGAATGAGTTCCTGGTATTCTGTAGGCCAATCGCTCAATCGGCGAATCATGCCTAATTCATGATCTTTCCCACTCGGATCCGCGTACCGCAAGCTTAAATAGTTCTCAGAGTGAGTCGCCGGAAAGGCCCGCACGGTGTAAATTCCGAGAAATTCCTGGCCATCCAGATTGAGCGTCAAGACATCGTTCGGGCCTACAAACAACTTGATGTTCTGCCCGTCCAACCAGCGAATTTCCCATTCCAATCCTTCACCAGACGAGGTCCCCGCCCCATCGACGTCGCCTGGATCACTCTGGAAGTCATGATCTTCTGCGGGCTGTTCAGCATCATCTGCAGCGGCGTTCTCGGGCTCGGTCGCGACCATCACGGCGCCCTGGACGTGATTCGCTCCAAACTGCATGCGTGTCAGTCGAGCGTACACTCCGTTCGCGGATAACAGTTCGTGGTGGGTACCTTGCTCAATTAACCGGCCTTGATCCATCACCAGCAGACGATCTACGCTTTCCAAGGTCGACAACCGATGCGCGATCGCCAGCATCGTTCGACCTTTTGAAAAACGCTCAACGGATGCCTGAATCAACCGTTCCGATTCCGTATCGATGCTGGCCGTGGCCTCGTCTAGAATCAGAATCTGAGGATCGTAGAGAATGGCCCGGGCAATTGAGACGCGTTGCCGTTCACCACCAGAGAGTCCAGCCCCGCCTTCTCCCAATATCGATTCATAACTGAAAGGCATTCGCAGTACGAAGTCGTGAACACTGGCCGCCTTTGCACTGGCGAGAATTCTTTCGGGCGAGGCATCGGGATCACCGTACGCAATGTTCGAAGCAACCGTGCCTTCAAATAAGAACGGCTCTTGCTGCACCATTCCCACATGCCGGCGCAGGTTCGCTGTGTTAATCTGACGGACATCCACACCATCGATGGTAATCGAGCCCGAATCGACATCATAAAGCCGGCTGATCAGACACACGAGAGTCGATTTGCCTGAACCGCTTCGCCCCACAATTCCGACGGACTCCCCCTTCCGCACCTCAAAACTGACGTCCTCTAAAGCTGGACGTTGATCGTCATAGGAGAAGTTGACCTGATTGAATCGAATATGTCCTTCGACTTTATCGATGGTTTGGGGCGCCGTCGGCTCGCTCACTGAAACTGGGGTGTCCAGCAGGTCGAAGATGCGATGACTTGCAGTCAAAAAGCTGCTGATCCAACTCGCACCTTCGGAAACAGATGTCAGAGGCGCGTAGAACATCGAAAGATATGCGAGAAACGCCATCAGTGACCCCAGCGTCATTTTGTCGGCCAGCACATCGCTGCCGCCCACATACCAGACAATCAGTCCCCCCAAACCGAACAGAAATCCGATCAACGATGAAAACGTAGCATTGGCCAGATCGACGCTGAGTCGGCTTTCACGCAATCGCTCACTGTTAGAACTGAATTTCGCCTGCTCCCGAGGCTCCTGAGTGAAGGATTTGACGACTCGAATTCCGGACAGCAGGCTGGTCAATGCGGACGCCTGATGTCCGACTGCATCCCAGTATCGACTATGCCGGACGTATAAAGTCCGACAAAAAAACCAGCTCGCCACCAACACCAGGGGCATAGGCAGCAAAGTGTAAAACGCCAGCTTCGCATTCAGGACAAACAGCATCACGCCGATCGCCAGCAATTGCAGCACCTGCAGCACGAATCCGCCGGAGATCTGATACATGAAAGTGTGCATAGCTTCCGTATCATACGAGACACGGCTCATCAACATCCCGACTTGATTCCGATCGTGGTAGGAAACCGAAAGCCGCTGCAACTTGTCGACCATCTGAGTCCGCAAGTCGGCGGTCAGCCGTGTCCCGATGTCGCTGGACAACTTCGCCTTCCAGACGGACAGGACTGCCGCGACAAGTCGGATCAATGCCAGACAACTCACGATGCCCGCCAATGTGAACAGCACCGAGCCGACTTGAACAGATGACTGCGAAGTGGTTCCTTTACCTCCAAGCACCCGGTCGACCATGACCATTTGCAACCAGGGTGGCGCGAGTTCAATGACCACTGCGACGATCGACAGACAGCCAATCAGAATCGCACGTCGTCCGTAGGGCTGAAGCAATCCAAACACGCGGCGTAGAGTCTGCCACGAGGGGACCGAAGGCTTTCCGCCGTCAGCGGAGTCCTTCTTCTCATCGGCCCCGGACGCTCCTGACTCGGTGCCGCCCTCGGCAGCGGCCTCCACTGAAAAGGCGCCATAACGTCGTAATTCTTCCAGCTTATGAACAGCATCTCGAAACTGATGCGACAGGCGATTGGAAAATCGCAGCACGTCAATCCAGACCTGACCTTGCCGGATCTGAAGATATCCGGAACCCACTTCAACTTTTGTGCGGTAACCTTCAATTTTGGCCAATGGAAAAGTCCGCAGACAGCGGGCGTTCTGTTGTTTGAGAGGATCGCTCGGAGCAGCGACGGATAGTTCGCACTCCGTGACGATCAACCATTGATTCGTAGCGTGACCACCTTCGTCAATGTCGGTACACACTGCCAGTAGCAAAGCGCGTCCCTGCAATTGCGAGGTGCCCATGAGATTCGCGATCTCAGTCGGCAACGTCCGCCCCATGATTTTCTTCCTCTTTTTGAATTCGCAACACTTTGGCAAGGTGAAACGCAATCCATCGCCCGCCATCCCCTCGCGGGGGTGGGTCCGGAGGCCTACGCCATGAAGGATTTTAGTGTGGCGAATTTCGCGCGGCTGAAATCGTCAGATTTCGGGCGGAACACATCGATCGGCCCAAATTCTCACGATTTCAGCTACGAAAATCCTTCACGGCGTAGCCTGGAGGCGCGAGAGCATCGTCAGTCATCTTGCTTCAGTGTCACTTCGATTTCATGTTCTTTTCGAATTCGATCACTGTGCCCCCAGGAACACTTCGACAAGATGTTCCGCCCCGTCGTCGACGAGATGGACCACCAGGTCTAATTGTTCCCTGCCATCGATCGTCAAACGATTGACGTGATGACTGGGTTCACTTTGGATCGTGAATTGAATTCGATAGAATGTACCGCGATAGCGGTAGTTGATCTTGTAGCGTTTCCAGCCCACGGGAACGCACGGGCGGAACGTGAGGCTCGTTCCTTCTTCCAATCGCAGACCTAACAACACATCAGAAATCAAGCGGTACATCCAGCCTGAACTGCCGGTGTACCACGTCCATCCGCCCCGCCCTTCTTGCGGCGAGACGGAATAGACGTCGGCGGCGACGACATAAGGTTCCACTTTGTACGTCTCGACATCGGCCTGGTTGCTGGCGTGATTCAAGGGATTGATCAGGTCAAAGCATTCCCAGGCCCGGTCGGTCTCTCCGAGCATCGCATAAGCCATTGTCGTCCAGATCGCCGCATGCGTGTATTGCCCGCCATTTTCACGAACGCCAGGAACATAGCCTTTGATATAACCAGGTTCCTGGGAACCCCGATCAAATGGTGGCGTGAACAGTTGAATGATCTTACTATCGGTTCGAACCAGCCTGTCGTGCACGGCTTGCATCGACTGCACGATTCGTTCCGGATTGCCGGCCCCCGATATGACCGCCCAGCTTTGAGGAATCGAATCGATCTGGCATTCGGCATTTTCGCTGGAACCTAATGGCTGGCCATTATCAAAGTAGGCACGCCGATACCACGCACCGTCCCACGCGTTCGCTTCAATACTGGCCCGCAAGGTCTCTGCATAGTCGACGCAGCATTGAGCAAACTCCTGGTCATCCCGGCCGCGAGCGATCGGCGCGAATTTCAGCAGGACATCAAACAGGAAGAAGGCCAGCCAGACACTTTCGCCCTTGCCTTCACTGCCCACCCGGTTCATGCCGTCATTCCAATCGCCGCAACCCATCAATGGCAGACCGTGACTGCCGAACCGCAGCCCATGAATGATCGCCCGTTTACAATGCTCGTATAAACTGGCGGATTCATCGGCGATTTGAGGTAATCCGTAAAAACTCTCTTCTTCGGGAACGACCAGACGATCGGTCAGAAAACCGACCACTTCGTCCAGCACGCCCGTATCACCGCTGACATGAACATAGTGCGCCGTCGCATAGGCCAGCCATAAATAATCGTCGGAAAAATGAGTTCGCACACCACGGCCGGTCGGCGGATGCCACCAGTGTTGCACGTCTCCTTCCCGGAATTGACGTCCCGCGCAGCGTAAGAGATGCGCCCGCGTGAGATACCCGGCGGAATGCAAGAGGGCCAGAGAATCCTGGAGTTGATCGCGGAAGCCATAGGCGCCGCCTGACTGATAATAACCGCTCCGCCCCCAGAACCGGCAGGACAGTGTCTGGTATGCCAGCCAGCCATTCGCGAGAATATTCAACCTCTGATCGGGCGTCTCGACATATACAGAACCCAGAATGTGGCTCCAGAAACTCCAGACAGCTTCGAGGGTGCGGCGCGCATCACCCACTCGCTTATAACGCTGGAGCAGATTCACAGCCGACGGCACGTCATCCGCGGCCCCCAGGAGAAACATGAGT
>JAQGHT010001166.1 GCA_028291565.1 Planctomycetaceae bacterium
TCGCGATGCATGGCAACCTGACTTTGTGAGTTTTCTGATCGGCTGTTCGTTCACTTTTGAAGCCGCATTGGTACGCGCTGCGATCCCCGTGCGGCATCTCGAACTGCAGCGCAACGTGCCAATGTACCGGACCAATATCGAGTGCCAGCCAGCGGGTGTGTTTCATGGTCCGATGGTGGTCTCGATGCGTCCAATGCGGGCTGCGGACGCGATCAAAGCCGTGCAAATCACGTCCAGGTTTCCCCGCGTTCACGGCGCGCCGATTCACTTGGGAACGCCGGCTCAGATCGGGATTGCAGATCTCTCTCATCCCGATTTTGGAGATGCCGTTCCGGTTGGCGACGACGAACTGCCCGTGTTCTGGGCCTGTGGTGTCACTCCGCAATCGGCGATCATGTCTGCGCGGCCACCCTTGGTGATTACCCACAGTCCAGGCTGCATGTTTGTGACGGACTGGCGTGATGAGGAACTAGCAGTCGGGTAATCTAGAAACCGAAGTCGGGCTCCGATTTTCATTAAGGTCGAGAAATGTCGTCAGTTTCCGAATCTGAAACCGTTTTACAACTGGGAGCGGGGCGTTTCCTGCGAGCGTTCGTGGACCGGTTCCTACAGCAAGCGAATGATGCCGGGCAGAACGTAGGCCGGGTCGTCATCGTTCAATCAACTCCGGGTCAGCGGGCTGACAAGCTCAATCACCAGCCGGACGGTTTCCATGTTCTCGTTCGTGGCCTGGATGAAGGTGAAATCGTTGAACGAGTCGACCCCGTTCGTTCAGTCGGTCGAGCTCTGAATGCGAACGATCAGTGGGAAGATGTCCTCGACTTGTCCCGTTCGAACGCCTTGCGATATCTCGTGAGTAACGCGACAGAAGCGGGATATGTTTTGTCCGAATCGGATACGCCTGATTCTCGTCCTCCGAAATCTCTGCCGGGCAAAATCACGCAACTTCTGTGGGCCAGGTTTCTGGCCGGCGGACGGCCATTAGTATTGATTCCTTGTGAACTGATTGAGCGAAACGCCGACAAACTGCGAGACCTGGTCCTTCTGCAGTGCCAGAAATGGCAATTGGCTCCGGAGTTTCAAGCGTATGTCTCAGAAACATGTACCTGGTTAAATAATCTCGTTGATTGCATTGTCACCAACGCTCCTGCTGATCATCCTCTCGCGCAGCAAGATAATCTGCTGGTGCAGGCGGAGCCTTATACACTTTGGGCTATTGAACGACCGGCACAGGGACTACCCGAATTCTTTCGTCACCCCGCGATTCAATGGGTTGACGATCTGATGCCCTGGTACCTGAAGAAAGTCAGGATCTTGAACGGCCTGCATTCTGCAATGGTCGGTAAATTTCTGAACTCACAATTTGAAACGGTGCAGCAAGTGCTCGCGGATCGCGACGCGGCACGCTGGATTCGCGGACTGTTATTCGAAGAAATCGTACCGACAATTGCTTATCGAGTCCCCGACGTCGCTCAATTCGCAGACCAGACGTGGGATCGATTGAGAAATCCATTTCTTGCCCATCGTTTGCAGGATATCGCGCTCAATCACTCGGATAAGGTACGAGTCCGTTTGCAGCCGACATACGAAGAGTATTTCAAACTGTTTGGCAGTGCGCCGCGACACTTGGCAGAAGTCGTTTCCGCACTTTAACCAAGTATTTTCGCGTCTTGGGATTCCTGTCAACAATCCTTGGTCAAAGCACTGTAAAAGACAGGACACGAGGATTATCGACAATGATGGCAAGCAATGACGGTCTGGAATAGAATCAGAATTGGTTGGTTGACAAAATACGCGCGCCGAAAGTGAAGTTCGGGAGGAATTCGAAGATGGAAATGACTGTCTTAATTGAACCAATCAATGGGCGATTCAAAGCAAGTACTTCCCAGCCAGTAATGATGGAATCGGAGGGTGCATCGCGTGAAGAAGCGATCGCTCGGCTTCAGGAATTGGCCAGCACGCGGCTCGCGAGTGGAGAGATTTTGCAAGTTTCCGTAACCAGGAGCGACTCAGAACATCCGTGGATGAAGTTTGCCGGCATTTGGAAGGACCATCCAGAATTCAATCAGTTTGTTCGAAACATCAAAGAGCAGCGCGAATGCGACGATGAAACGAAGAGCGAATCGTGACAATTTCGGTACTCGATACGGACTCCCTGACATTGTTTTTGCGTGGCGAGGAAACGATTTCCGCGCGCATCGCATCGACTTCTCCAGATTCGATTGCTGTGTCAATCGTGACTGTCGAGGAAGTACTTACGGGATGGTACGCCGAGGTTCGCCGTGCACGACAAGACGACCAATTGGTCAGAGCTTATCTGGCATTGCAACAGTCAATTGAGTTCTTTCGATTTGTACGTATCCTGCCATTTAATGAAGCCGCTGTACATCTATTTCGAGAATTGAGACGTCAATATCGACGTCTTGGGACGAATGACTTGCGCATTGCCGCGATTTCTATGGTACATCAGGGTGTCATTATTACGCGGAATCAACGCGACTTTGGTGTCATAGAAGGTCTGTCAACCGATGATTGGTCGTTTAGTCCGTCTAATTAGCCTCCATCTGAGGCATAGCACGAGCGATTACCGCAAGAAAGTTACTTTTCTTGAAAAAAGGAAGTAACGCAAAGGCCGTGGACCCACAAGGACAAGCCCGGCGGCGGATGTTGGCCAAGAGTGTCCGTCAGGTGCCACATATTGCCAATCTGGCGTTCACGGGGTACGCTTCTCCTACGCAATCCTGAACGGTCCATTTCTCGCCGACTCCTTCTTGTCGCCAATTGGACTGTCCGGTTGTATCACGTCTCAAGGGGGATTTTCGATGCGAAGCTTGGCCTGTTGTCTCGGAATTGTCGTGCTGGTTTGCTGCGTTCAATTGGGAACCGCCGAGGACGCACCTCCAGCGGGCGCGTCCCCAGTCGAAGCGCCAATGGCCGAAACACCACCGGTCGGAACTCCACCCGCAGCTGAGAAATCACATGCCCACAGTGACCACCACACGGATGCGCTGATCGCGGAAGAAGTCCGGCAAAGTCTCATGAAGCCAGTGACATTCAAATGTGATCACGCGGCTCTCGCCGAAGTGCTGGCGAACCGGATTGCTGCGCCGTCCAAGTTGGACGTCTACATGGACATGGCGAAAATTGAAGAAGCCGGAATTCCTTTTGATGACCTGGTTGTGACAGGCGACTTTAAGAATACGTCGATTCGAGCTTTGCTGACGCGAATTCTACCACCTTTGAAATTAGCCTATTTCTGCGACGATACGGGAGTCTGTATCACAACCAAGGATGCCCATGACCAATATCTGTTTGCCCGAGTCTACGACGTGACCGATTTGATTCCCGCGTCCATTGAATCGGGCGCCCCTGTTTATTATGGAAGCCCGAATAGCCCGCAGCCGTTTATTCCAAACGAACAGTCAATTCCACCATCGAGCGGCTCCGTATCAGCCCCACCTTCTACTTCCCTTTCAAATCGAAATGTGCCAGTCGCGGCCATTCCCGTCAAGCCGGTGCAATTCGGAGGAGCTGCCAATCCGATGGCTCTAGACATTCAATTTCCTCACGCGAATTGGAACCAGGCTTTAACCGGAGTTTCATTGGCGACTGCCGTCAAACAAGCCACTGGGGCAAATTTCCTTGATGCCTGGTCGCCACAGGGAAATAAAGGAACGGTCTCGGTCTTAAACACTGGGCATGCCAAACTGATGGTGGTGCGCAATTCGGAAGCCATTCATGCCGAAGTCGAAGACTTATTGGCAGAAGTCTATACACATCACCACATGCTGAAGTCTGACTCGCCAAAAGCCGATGCTGCACCCAAAACAGCGGGACCTAAAATCGTACGTCCGCAAGTACGAGTGACAAATCTCAAACGCCACTAACCCGGGTCTTCACGACGCGATACAAGCTCGCAGCGCAACCAATGCGCACGAAGCAGTGCCCCTCGGTTCGAGCTTCACGTCAACGCTATACACTGTCACAGACTGGCTGGCAGACGATCGATATCCGGTCACGTCAACGCCTTACTTATTACGCGTCTGTAATGGAACGTAGAGCGCCAAGCTAATCTGAAGGAATTGCTGAACGATGCTGGAATTGCGGCAG
>JAQGHT010001169.1 GCA_028291565.1 Planctomycetaceae bacterium
TGAAAAAGACTCATTCGTGGCCGCGACAAGCATAAAATCCATCGAGCCACAAAAAACGCTCCAGTGAAGAATAGGCGCCGTGGACACAATGACATTCCCTGAGAGTACAACCGCCACGCTTGAAACTCCCGAGACTTCGGAAACCCATGATTCCGGACGATCTCATTTGAAACACGCGATTGAGCACGCCGCGCACCTCTTGCCCGCCCAGGGTCCAATCACCGTTTTCATTCACCATAATACGCTGCACGCTTTTGAAGACATGACGTTCGATGCAGCCGTTCAAAAGGGAGCTCGGATTTTCGGGTGTCAGCCGTATCTCTCGGAAGATCGGTTTCGACAGGAATTGTCCAAGGGCCGCATCCGCGAAGCGGAACTACAGACGGTTCTGCGGGAAGATCTGGGAGACCGTGCCGACGAGCCTATCCTGTCCCTTTGCACGCGTTTCGACCTGCGCTACGCGATGCTCAAATTTCCGCTGAGAATGGGACCCGACTGTGAACTCCGCTGGTTCGTCGCCGAAACAGACGCCCTCCGGAAAGTTCGTCGCGAAGTCTCAGACGCCCAGCGCGAGCAATTCATTCAACGTACGCGACAGTGGATCATGCGCGATGTGCGGGCAGGCGGCGCAAGTACAGTCGGTGGTCAAAAGCGAGGGCAGGATCCACGAGTTCAAAATATTCTCTCAGATCTCACGCGGCATTTGCGTGGATCTGCGATCGAAAGCTGGAACGATGAGACCTGGGAAGCTTTTTCCCTCCAAACTTTGTGGCGCATCTGCCGCAATGGTGTGCGAGATGTGCCTCCTTTTAATGCTCCTGAATTGCCGGTGATCCGGCATCGTGACATTTTGCTGGCCGCAACCAGCGTCGACTCGGATCGTCTCGTCAATGACTTCTTGATTCGTTTCTGTGCGGCATTCCTGGATCAGGGATTCACGCAGTGGCATCTTCCACATCGCGACGAAGGATTCTTCAAGTCGTTTTGCGCCCTTTATGGCCAACCCAAAGGACCGCCCGACGTCTGGTTGCGGCATTTGCCACAAGAAATTCAACGTCTGCAGCAAGGCGGTATCGATTCGCTGGCTTCGATTCAAGAATCGCTCGAGATCCTGGGTGTTGCGGAAGAGGAATTGGACGCCTTCCTGTCCGAGACGCTGCTGGCGCTCCGCGGTTGGGCGGGAATGGTCAGTCAAGTCGAAATGCGCTCCGACAGCGTGGCACATCCAATTCCTCAAGGCAGTTTGATTGACTATCTCGCCGTGCGTTTGATTCTGGAACGCTGTGCCTTAGAGCATGTGGCCCATGAAACTTTAGAATATCAAGGAAAGCTCAGCGGATTACGGCAGATTGCCCGGAACGCAGGAGTGCCCAACGAGGCCACCAGTCTTGACCAGCGTGCTTTTCAGGTATTTCAGCTGGCTCAAATCCAGGGTTGGTTTCCAACGGACCTGTTCCAACTGACCCAGGAGCAATGGACGGTCTTGGTGACAGAGTTCGAAGCGTTCTCGTCTCTGGAGCGCCGCCGCGTGTTCCAGATGGCATTCGAACGCCGATTCATGATCCAGACTTTGGACGCGATTGCGATCCAATCCAAGCAAAGCCAGGCCAGACCGGTTAATCCGCGATTCCAAATCTCATTTTGTCTCGATGAACGCGAAGAATCGATGCGCCGGCATCTCGAAGAAGTTGCGCCGGACGTTGAAACATTCAGCGCGGCCGGTTTTTATAGTGTCGCAATGTACTACCGCGGAGCGGATGATGCGCATTTTGTGCCGCTGTGTCCGATTGTGATCCGGCCGCAGCATTGGGTCGTCGAAAATGTCGAAGACCGTGCCGCCGAAGCTCATCAAAAGCGGGCGAAACGGCGGCGGGTTCTCGGAGCAGCCGCGCATCAGATGCATGTGAATAGTCGTGGCCTGGGTGTCGGTGCCCTGTTAAGTGCCGGTTTCGGCGTCCTGGCATCCATCCCTCTGATCGCCCGGATCCTATTCCCGCGTTTTACCGGACGAATTCGTAAATCTGCGGGCAATTACGTACGACCGCCCCAAGATACCAAACTGCAGATCGAACGCCAAGATGACACTCCGGGACCACAGCCGGGACATATTGGTTTTTCCGTCGTGGAAATGACCAACATTGTCGAACGCCTGCTGCGGGACATGGGTCTGACCAGCGGTTTCGCCCGTCTGGTGCTGATTGTTGGACACGGCTCCAATAGTTTAAACAATCCTCACAAGTCCGCCTATGACTGTGGAGCGTGTGGCGGAAGTGCTGGTGGACCGAATGGCCGTACCTTCGCACAGATGGCCAATGATCCTCGTGTCCGTGCCAATCTGGTGGAACGCGGACTGGTTATTCCCCAGGAAACACGTTTCATTGGTGGTTTTCACAATACCTGCAATGATTCGATCACCCTCTTCGATACCGAGGAATTGCCCCCGTCGCATCTCGCAGAATTTGAGCTGGTGCGGAAAAACATTGATGATGCCTGCGATCGCAATGCCCATGAACGCTGCCGCCGCTTTCAATCCGCTTCCTTGAACATGACCTTTCCCGCAGCCCGCCGGCATGTCGAAGGACGAGCAGAAGACCTGGCGCAGACGCGGCCCGAGTGCGGGCACGCGTCGAATGCGATTTGCCTGGTCGGACGACGTTCGCGAACCCGCGGGTTGTTCATGGATCGCCGAAATTTTTTGACGTCTTACGATCCCACGCAAGATGACGCCGAGCATTCGATTCTCGCCCGAATCCTGGCTGCGGCCGTTCCGGTCTGCGGCGGTATCAATCTCGAATACTACTTCTCCTATGTCGACAATGTCGGTTTTGGGTGCGGTGCGAAACTGCCGCACAATGTGACATCGTTATTAGGAGTCATGGATGGCGCCGCGAGCGATTTGCGAACCGGTTTGCCCTGGCAGATGGTCGAGATTCATGAACCGGTGCGACTGTTGTTTGTTGTCGAAGCAACGCCGGAAACCATGTTGAAAATCATGGATCGCAATCCTGTGATCGGCACGCTGGTTCGTAATGGATGGGTTCAAATGAGTGTTCTCAGTCCCACCTCGTCTGAGATTCAAGTTTTTCAGAAAGGCGAATTCCGGCCTTATACGCCAAAGACGGACGAATTGCCGGTAGTGCCGTCCTCAACAGATTGGTATCGCGGCCTGCGAGACAATCTGGAGTTCGCAGTGATTGAACAGGTTTGAGAGATCAAGTACCGAGTTTGAAACCAAAGTAAAACCATGACCTTCGATAATGCTCAAATCATGTACTGCCTGGGCCTGATTGTGGTGGCCTCGCCAGTCTTGTTGTTTTGTTTACTGGGACTGACGTCGCTGGTGGATCGTCCGTTGACGGAGCAGGCGACGAGCCGAGTCGTCCAGATCACCATTAATATGGGATTGCTGGCCGCCGTGATCCAATTGGCGATGATGTTGCCCCTCGCGCAACCTCACGTTCCGATTTCGCTGGGGAACTGGGTGGATATCGGACAGCATGAAAAGGCGCCGCGCAAATCCCATGCCGCGCGGACCGAAGCCGTACATCACGAAACACATGATGGCGCTACGGCATCCGAAGTCACTGTCGATGAAACCTCCGAGAGCCACACGGAACTGCCACACTATCACTTCCTGATCAAATTCATATTTGATCGCCTCTCGGTCCCGTTTGTCATCCTGACGTTTATCCTGTGCGCCACCATTGGTGCGTTCGCCACCCGCTATATGCACCGCGAACCCGGATTCAATCGCTTTTTCGTACTTTTCGCAATGTTCATGCTGGGCATGATTATCACGTCACTCGCGGGCTCGATTGAAACTCTGTTTGCGGGCTGGGAACTCGTCGGACTGTCATCCGCGCTGCTGGTCGCGTTCTTTCAAGAGCGTTCCGCACCAGTCCGAAATGGATTGCGGGTCTGGAGCGTCTATCGATTTTCCGATGCCGCTTTACTGATCGCCGCATTGACGCTGCATCATATGACCGGCGAGGGCGACTTTGAAAAGTTGATGGGTAAAGACAATTTAAGTTGGCCGATGCAAGTCACTGACATTTCGACTTATCAGGCGTTCGTCGTGGGCATGTTTTTGCTCCTGGCCGCAGCAGGGAAATCGGCTCTGGTTCCTTTTTCGGGCTGGTTGCCGCGAGCTATGGAAGGTCCGACCCCATCGAGTGCGATTTTCTACGGCGCCCTGTCGGTCCATCTGGGGGCGTTTCTGTTGTTGCGTTTCAGTCCATTGCTGGACCAATCGATCGCGCTCCGGATCGCAGTCACCGCGTTGGGACTCGTGACTGCGGTGTTCGCCTTCCTTTCCGGTCGGGCCCAGACGGATATCAAGTCGGCCCTGTGCTTTGCGTCGTTGACGCAAGTGGGTATTATCGTTGCGGAAATTGGTGTGTTCAGTGGACCATACCGCTACATTCCATTGATCCACATTCTGGGGCACGGCTGTCTGCGGACACTTCAATTCGTGCGGGCACCAACGATCCTGCAGGACTATCGCGTTCTCGAGAACGCGATCGGGAACCGGCTACCACGGCTGCCTGGATTCTGGGAGCGATTGATTCCAGAAAACGTCCGGTCCTGGTTGTATCGTTTCGCCCTGGAGCGTGGTTATCTTGATTCGTATTTGAATGATTTCGTCGTTGGGCCGGTACTTCGCTTATTTCGCCACTGTGACGGTTTGGAACGACGGTGGACCAATTTCCTAACTGGAGCAACATCCCGCGATTCGAAGCGGATTGATTCCTCTGCTGCGACGCTGGAAGATTTATAATGTTCGCGGTGACGAATGAGTTGTTTGTCAATATGTATCCCCGCGTTCGAAACGTCTCATTTCTGCCCGCGTACGGTATATAATGACGGACTTGCATTTACCTTGGCTCGAAGCCTCGATTTTGATCACCCTGCTCGGCTCCTTGTGGGTTGGCCGAGTGCGTGATCCGAATGTCGCACGGCGTTCGAGTTTGTTGTTTTTCGGACTCGCACTTTTGTGTTCGATTGGCGCCTGGGTGGATTTCACCCTCCTGGGCTCGCCGGAAGCGGACGATTGCTGGCACCTTCTGCCCTATCTCACCGGCCGCGAGTTGCTGATTATTGACGAACTGAGTGCGCCGCTACTGCCGCTCGTGTCATTGCTGTTTTTTTTGACAGCATTCGCCACCCTCAGCACGAAAATCAGACGTTTTTCCTTTGCCTGGAGTCTCGCCTCGCTCTCAATCACTTTAGCGACGCTGTGTTGCAAGGATCCGTGGGGCGTTATCACCCTGTTGTCCCTGGGGACGTTGCCGCCGTATGTGGAGTTGCTGGCACGGCGGAAATCGACTCGCGTCTATGTCCTGCACATGGGGTTGTTCATTTTATTAATGTGTGTGGGATGGAAATTCGTCGAATTGGATGGTGGTGGCAAACGTGTTCACGCGTTGTGGGCCGTGCTGCCGCTATTGCTAGCGATCCTGATTCGAAGTGGGATCGCACCGTTCCATTGCTGGATGACCGATCTGTTTGAAAAGGCCACATTCGGCACCGCATTGCTGTTCATCACGCCGATTATGGGCGCCTACGCGGCCTTGCGGCTGGTACTACCCATTGCACCGGATTGGGTCTTGCGAAGCATCGCCTTGACGTCGTTGTTCACGGCAGTTTATGCCGCCGGCATGGCCTTGATTCAAACAGAAGCCAGGCGGTTCTTCTGTTACACATTCCTGAGCCATTCCGCGCTGGTGCTGGTGGGCTTGGAAATCGTCACCCCAATGGCGCTCACTGGCGCCTTATGTGTCTGGTTGTCAGCGAGTCTGGCGTTGTGCGGTTTTGGACTGACATTACGGGCTATCGAAGCCCGTCGCGGCCAGTTGTCATTGACCGAATATCAGGGACTTTATGAGCATACTCCCGCCCTTGCCGTCTGTTTCCTGTTGACTGGTCTGGCCAGCGTCGGTTTTCCAGGAACCTGGGGCTTTGTGGGTACGGAATTACTGATTGACGGGGCTGTGGAAGCCTATCCCTACATTGGCGTGACGGTGGTCATCGCGACGGCATTGAATGGTATCGCCATGGTTCAAGCCTACTTTCGTTTATTCACCGGAACTCGGTACGCGTCATCGGTTCCACTGAAGATCGGCGATCGCGAGCGTTTTGCTGTTTTGACGCTCGCCGCCCTGATTCTGATCGGCGGCTTCATCCCGCAGTCAAGTGTTCATTCACGGCACCATGCTGCGGAAGAATTGCTGCGAATCCGGCAAACGGCCATTGACGCCGCGATTCCTGAACCCAAAGTGAAGAGACTCGCCGACGCCCTGTAGCTCCCGTCAGACGCTCCGCAACTCGTTCCCAGGCTCTGCCTGGGAACGTCGATTTTTGAAGCTCCGCTTCGCCTTGGGGCCGTAAAGATTCGAATTTTGGCGCAGCAAGAACTTCGAAACGTCTTGTTGGCATGCACGGTATGGGAACGATATCGAAGACCTATAGCGGTTTCACTTTGCGTCTTCCGGTGATGTGCCACTGCTTTGCGACCGTACTCGGTCGTTAAGCAGTGCATTCGGAGCGGTGAAAAGCACTGCTTAAACGCCGAGTACAGCGTTAAAGCAGTGGCACAATTAATC
>JAQGHT010001174.1 GCA_028291565.1 Planctomycetaceae bacterium
GAGTCCCACGAAGAACCGACTGAGGAATCGCTTGAGGATGAGTATCAGCGAATCCTGATGGGGGGCGATTCGTCATCCGTGACCAGTTCGCGCCGCAAAGAAGTTGATTCTGACGCATTTCTGTCCAGTGGTTCGTCCGACAACCATCCGCAGACCAAGTCGACACGCTTCGAATCAGTCACCGCGACGGTGACCGATGTTGCACCCCCGAAATCGCGACCGCGAACTACCGCGGAAATGGCCGATGCTTTGATCCATAACACCGCCGAAGCCACCGTGAAAAAGACGGGCAAGGCATTCGGTGAAGGCAAAGGCGACAAGGGAGATGTTCGCTCAAAAGCTGCAGCCGCGGCACGCATGTATTATCTGAAGCAGATTGCATTCGTTTCACTCGGCGCCGCCGTACTCTGCCTGGGACTTTATTACATGATGTCGAGCATGATGGGAAGCTTGAAATACCCGCCACTCGGCAGAGTTGCAGGAACTATCACGTTCGACGGCAAACCTTTGGAAGGAGCCACCGTTTCGTTCCAGCCCATTCAGGAAGGGAACAAAGCCGTCCACGCCGGAGGCTCGGCAGGAGTCACGGACAAGTCCGGCCATTTCGACATGTTATATGTCGAGGGAGTTCACGGCGCGGCACTCGGAAAACACTTCGTTCAAATCCACGCGCAGAATGAGGTTGGATTGGAAGTCATTCCCAACAAGTACAATGACTTCATGTCCCCGGCCGCGCTCACTTTTGAGGTTAAAGCGGGCTCGAATCCCCCCGCTGATTTTGCATTGATGACGACGAAATAGCGGCTGAAACTCCTGGCACTTTTCGCCGATTTCCCAGCTCGGTTGGCGGCGGGGGAACAGCGAATAGTCTCAAACTCTTTCTATCAGTAAACGTCGCCGCCAATTGGTTCACCACCTGCTCTCGTCGTCAGAGCGTCGTACACATTACCGTTAATATTTTGGGAAATGAAACGCACTCCGCCATCGCCAAACAGATGCTGGGCACCTCCAACGTGCATGCTGGAAGCCCCCCACAGACAGTCGATCCCCTGCCCTCCGGAATTGTAATAGGGCGTGTAATTCAGCGCAATCTGGTTCGCCGCATAGCTGGGAGGATTGGTATCGTCGTAGCGTCTGGATGTGAGTGAAGACGTGCCGCCGTCAATCCAGACCGAAGCGTTTTGCTCCCGCGTTTCTGCAAGAAACAATGTGTTTGATGTTCCGTCTGTGATGTCTGCCATCCGTGAACTGGACCTCGCATAAAACACACCGTCCGGTCCTTGATTCCAGAGCTTTCCCACGGTGGTTGCACCAAACGCTACGTAATTGCGAATCGCGAAATTGGGCGACAGCGCCACATACAAAGGTTCGAGCGAATAGTCATTGCCACTATACGACGGGCAGCGATAGATTTGAATCCGCTGCGAGGCCACGGCATAATTTGCCGGGTCAAGCGCGGAGACATTGAAATTCACCTTATTGTACAGTGCCGCCTGATCAATGTTCGGCAGGATCATCCCTGCCCAGCTGTGCAAATGGTATTGCGCGGGATTCGAATTCCAGATTCCCGTATCAATGGCACTGGTACTGCTCGACGGGAACATCCTGTACGAGCCTTCGTAATTGTGCAGGGCCAGGCCGATCTGCTTCAGATTATTGCGGCACGCCGCTCGACGGGCTCCTTCTCGGGCCTGTTGAACTGCCGGAAGCAACAAGGCAATCAGCACGGCGATGATGGCGATCACCACCAGCAACTCAATGAGTGTAAACCCGCGCAAGAGGAGCGCCGGTCGCTTCGAAGTAGGCGCCTGCATAACGGCTCCCTGGTTGCCCCGAGGACAACTTTATCTGGTTTACCGGAAACGAAGAGAAAAAGAGGGGCCCCTCTCTTCTAAAAGATGATGTTATCAGATACGCCGATCGCAATCCATCTTTCCAGCGATCTCACCTACCTGGCAATGGTCAACCCGGGCAATGCCTGCTTCAACTCTTTTACTCCTGCCTCGGTGACCTTGGTCTCTTGCAGATTCAACGTTTTCAGATTCTTCAAGTGACTGAGCCTCTTAATACCGTCATCCGTCACGGCGGTGGAATTGAGGCTTAATGTTTCCAGATGACTTGCTTTCTGGAGATGCCCCAGACCCGCATCGCTGATTTTCGTCCTGCCCAGAAACAGATTCTGTAATCTCGGTAATTTTTCCAGTGCCGCCAGATCCGCATCTTGAACTTTGGTGCTGTGCAGATAGACCTTGAGCACAGGTCGATCGGGATTGATTTCGCTGTATTCGACCTTGCCCCCCAGCTTCAAAATTGCGGCGACAGCATCGGCTTCCGCGGTGTTCCCCGCCGGAGCTCCACACCCCGATAAAAAACAGGCGATGAGCAAGTACGGGCAGACGCTGATCAATCGTTGTTGCCGCATATGAGGTTGTTCCCTGATGCTTCGAACACACACCCTGAGGCAACCTGAAGCGAGAAATTCAACTTGAAAAAGGACATTTTTCGGGCGCCCACCACCGCGGAGCTCATCCAGCTTTGACCGTGTTGTCAGACAATCACTTACGGCGGATGAATGGGACCGAAATAGTCTGATTGCTCTTAAGTCCCATTCGTCCCATAAGTCCCATTTCTCACAAGCCAAAGGCTATGCTACGACAAAGCTTGCCGATCTCCGCGAGGGTCGTGGCGGGGAGATCAGCGAAAAGTGTCTGAAAAAGTCACGCTTATAAGCCCGCTCGAATTCTTTCCCACTTCGATTGAAAACCCGGGCGGTCAAAGACCTCGGGATTGACTACGCCTTTCGGCCGGCGACCGGCCGCCAGATCGAGCATTCCCTGGCACGCGGCCCGGCCAATGTCCCGGAATAATTCGTCGGTCCAGGCGATCGAATGCGGAGCCAGAACGACATTCTCCAGTTCCGCGAACTTAGGTGGCGTCAGCAGCGGTTCTCCAACAAAACAGTCCAACGCGGCACCGGCGATCTGTTTCGTCGACAAGGCTGCATACAGAGCCTCCTCGTCTGCAATCCCGCCGCGCGCGGTGTTAATCAGGTAGGCGGTGGGTTTCATCAACCTGAGTTCCCGGTCCGAAATCAGATTACGGGTGTGATCATTGAGCGGACAATGCAGCGAAACGAAATCCGACTGCGTCAGCAATTCATCAAGTGTCGCCGATTTGCCTCCCGCTTCCGCAATGACTGCCGGAGCCACAAAGGGATCAAAGACAAGCGGAGTATTCATGCTGAAGCCCGACAGCATCTTCACAAGAGCCCGGCCAATCCCACCGAAACCAATCACCCCCAGTGTGCGATCCCGCAATTCTCGGCCCATGTAACGGCTGCGATCGTTCCACCGAGCTTTCCGGACGAGTTGATCCTTGATCCGGGACTGATGCACCAGGGCCAACATCCAGCCGACAGTTGCTTCCGCGACCGAATAATCGACCGCTCCCGTAGTAATAAACAGTGCCACATCCGCCGCCGTGCAGGCCGCCACATCAACGGTATCGAAGCCGACACCAAATCGCCCCAGGGCCAGCAGATCCTGGCTCGCCGAGAGACTCTGCGCCG
>JAQGHT010001175.1 GCA_028291565.1 Planctomycetaceae bacterium
TTGCCGCAAACGGTCAAATTCGCCAACTCGGGTGGCCGTATCCAGATTTCGCCGCTGATGATCGAGTGTCTGCAGTAATTCCAGACGGCTGTTGAAGCGGTCCAGTAAGACACCTTGAGGCAATTCCAGCCGGGGTGCCTCGAAGACATAGTTCGGCGGATTTGTCGGACCCTCCCAGCGTTGGAAACCGTATTGCGGAAAGGCTCCGTGGATGTATTTTGTATCCTTGAATGGGCTGGCTTCAATGAACCAGGGATCAAATTTCCAGCCCATTTGTCCCGCGAATTGACCGGGAATCGTGCGTCCGGTGACATGTACCAGCTTTTCCGGCAACACGGCCGCCGGTGGCAGATTATTCACGGGAGGGACGACTCCGTTCACGACCGATGCGAAACACGGAAAATCATTCGCCGTTGGACGTCCCGCGTCGAAGCCGATTGGTTGTTCTGTCCGACCCGTCAGCATCACATGATGGGATATCGTATGATCGTTGTAAGGATGGGACAGTGACCGTACCAGGGCCCAGTTGTTGCTGCGCGCCGCGAGCAGCGGCAAGTGTTCGCAAATGCTCACGCCTGGAGTTTGTGTGGCGATCGGGGCGAATTCGCCACGGATGTTATCCGGTGCTTCGGGCTTGGGATCGAAGCTGTCGTGCTGGGTCAGTCCACCCGACAGGAAGATGAAAATGACAGCCTTGTGACTGGGCGCCGCCGGCGAAGCCGTTTCCTTCGCCAGGGCTTGTAACCCGGCGACATGATTCATTCCCAGTCCCAGCAGGCCGATACTGCCGATTTGAATCGCCGTTCGGCGTGAAGTATGGACGTGTGTGAATCCGACGTTACCCGGACGATTTTCTGTTGGAATGTGCTTCGCCGACATGTTTGCACCATTCGCGCAATTGTTTGCAGGCAATCCCGTTCGCCATCACCCTCGAACCAATGGGATGGTCTTACAAATAACTGCTTGCCATCTTCGAGCAGTCATTTAATAGAATAACATTCTTTGATGCGTTGGTGTAGGTCATTATCCAAACACCTTCTGCACGACTTCACCGGCGACGTCTGTCAGTCGATAATCCCGTCCCTGATGCCGGAACGTCAGCTTTTCGTGGTTCAGTCCCAGAGCGTGCAGAATTGTGGCTTGTAGATCATTGACGTGGATCGGGTCTTTGATGGGATGGTAGCCCAACTCGTCGGTTTCGCCGATCATTTGACCGCCTCGAACTCCGCCACCCGCCATGAGCATCGTGAAGGCGGCCGGATGATGGTCTCGACCTTCCTGGCCGGGTGTGTTGCCGCGACGGACCTCGTTCATCGGCGTCCGACCGAATTCGCCACCCCACACGATCAGCGTGTCATCCAGCAGGCCGCGTTTCTTCAGGTCCTGAATCAAGGCGGCCGCGGGACGGTCTGTCTTATCGCAATTGACCTTCAGTTTTTCGTTCAGATGCGAGTGGTCATCCCAGGTGTAGTGATAAAGTTGCACGAAACGGACACCGCGTTCGACCATCCGGCGAGCCAGCAGGCAGTTGCGGGCGAACGTATCGTTTTTGGCATCGCCGATGCCATAGGCGCTCAAAGTGGCTTCTGTTTCCTTGGAAAAATCAACCAGATCCGGAGCTGACGACTGCATGCGGAAAGCGAGTTCGTAGGCCGCAATCCGGGATGTGATTTCCGGATCGGGTTGTTCTTGAAAACGCAGACCATTCAAATCATTGATCACCGCTAAACGCTCACGTTGCTGGTCGCGAGTCACACCGGGCGGACTGGCGAGATGCAGAATGGGATCTCCCTGTCCGCGAAAAGTCACTCCCCGATAGGCGGCAGGCAGGAAAGCATTGTCCCACAGGGCGGTACCGGCGATATCACCTGGTCCATTATTCGACAACAGCACTGTAAAACCCGGCAAGTCCTGTGACTCACTGCCCAGTCCGTAGGTGATCCAGGCTCCCATTCCAGGCAGCCCGAACCGTGGAACTCCGCATTGCATCAATAACTGGGCGGGATCGTGGTTGGCGGTATCGGTGTGCATCGTCCGCAACATGCACAAATCGTCGGCACACGTGGCGAGGTTCGGCAGATAATCGGAAAAGTCCATGCCGCACTGGCCATGCTTGGAGAACTTTCGCGGCGACGCCATGACTCGCGCGCTCCCTTTGATCAGCGAATCACGGAGTCCCTTCAGGAATGAAGGGGGCACAGGTTGGCCATGTAACCGCTGCATTTCGGGCTTCGGAGCAAACAAGTCCAACTGACTGGGAGCGCCCGCCATGAACAGAAAGATCACGTTTTTCGCCGTGGGCTTGAAATGCGGCGGTTTCGGGGCCAACGGATTTCTCGTGTTGAGTTCCGTCGACCCAGCGGAGGCATCGTGACGAAGCAGGCTGGCCAGGGCAATGCTTCCCAATCCGCCCGCCCCGCGCTGCAGAAAACAGCGTCGCCGAAGTGCTTGGACCGTGTTTTCAAAGTGATTCATGGCCATGTTCCTCTAAGCCGTCCTCAGTCGTCCTCGTTCCCAGGCTCTGCCTGGGAACGCAATTTCAAGAAGCTCGGCTTCACGATGAGTCAGAAACGTTCGGTGGAAGCGGAGCTTCCTGGGCGTGCGTTCCCAAGCGGAGCTTGGGAACGAGTAAAGTCAGGCGCCTGCCACTCGTTTCCGTTAATCTCGCGTGACAAACTCGTGCAGATTCAGCAACACGCCTGCCAGCTTGGTCCAGCACCAGGTCTCTGTCGCGGGTTGTTGGTTTTCGTCCTTCAATGAACGCTCGTGTTCGAGATACGTTTTCAAACGGTTGATTTCAGGATTGGTCGCAGGCCGAGACAGGCAGGTTTGGACCGCGAACTGGATTTTGTCAGCATCCGTATTGCCGCCCTCCAGCTGAATCTGCTTTCCGAATGCGACCGCCATATCCAGGAACACCGGGTCGTTCAACAGGGTCAAGGCTTGCAGTGGCGTATTCGAGCGATCACGTCGTGAGCAGGCTCGGGCGGGACTGGGGGCGTCGAAAGTGATCGCCTGAGCGAACGGCGATGTGCGTTGAACGAACGTGTACAATCCGCGACGATAGCGATCGGATCCAGAACTCGTTGGCCAGGTGTTGCTGCCAAAGGCTTCCATCGTCACGCGTTCATTTTGGGGCGGAAAGACGCTCGGTCCGCCGAGAGTCTTGCTCAGTAGTCCGCTGACTGCCAGGCCCGAATCACGAACGGCTTCCGCGGGAATTCTTAAGCTCGATTGCCGGGCCAGCAACACATTGCCGGGATCAATCGTGGCCAGTTCCGGCCGAGGTTTCGACGCTTGCCGATAGACGGCTGAGGACACGATCAGGCGATGCATGGCCTTCACATCCCAACCCGATTGCATGAATTCATCGGCCAGCCAATCGAGCAATTCAGGGTGTGAGGGCAGGGCTCCTCGAACCCCCAGGTTGTCTGAGGTGGAAATGATGCCACGTCCAAAAAACTCCTGCCACATGCGGTTGACGATAACACGGGAAGTCAGCGGGTTGTCACGTGAGACAAGCCAACGAGCAAGCTCCAGACGAGTCGGCTCATGATTATTTGTCGGAGTGTTAAGGCCATCCGTTTTGGACCGCAAATGACTGAGCTGGCCAGGCAGCCAATCGGGCGTGTCGGTTCCAACCGCTGCTCCGGGAGTCCGGAAATCACCGCGGTCGTGGATAAAGGTCTTTCGCGGATTCAATGCGGCCTGCATGACAGGAGCGCGGGTGGCCAACGCTTGAGGAAACTCTTTTTTCAATGCGACAAGCTTTGTCTGCAGGTCGCCGAGCTTCAGTTCGGCGAATTTCTTTCCGTCAACAACTGATCCGTGCTGCAGAAAGTAGTCGAGCAGATCGTCTTGTTG
>JAQGHT010000386.1 GCA_028291565.1 Planctomycetaceae bacterium
ATTGCAGGCATAATAAGACCGTCGGGCAGCCCGCACAGTAAATCGCAAATGACCGAGGCCTCAATTTGACAATTCGAGCAACAGTGACGGTCGCCAGCAACAAGAGGAAAATTGGAATCCCCCCTGACAACAAGATGGCAGGTTCCAGCAGCATCAACACGATCGCAATGACGAAACATGAAATGATCCAGCCTGTCCCAGTTCGTAAATAAGCGAACCAGAGGCCCAGCGCGAAGATCATGCTGAACATCATTGTTGCAATTACCATTGCTTGCTCCAAAGGGGTTGGAATCTATGATATCCTCCAACTGATCGCGGTTCGAGGTCGATTGCGTGACGCAAGTGTTGGGCGTCATCTGGATTTTCATTCCGGCGACGGAGGGACAATGAATGACACATATGTTTTCTGTGGCGGCGCTGGCGATCTTCCTTGTGGGAGCGATGTTCGCGGAAATCATCGCCGCCGAGCCGGAATTCAACCCGCCCGTCTATGAAATTCGCCGCGCAGGGGGACCGATCAAGATCGACGGCCGGCTGGACGAACCGGCGTGGTTCGCGGCGCCAGCGGTTGGAGAATTCCACTTCACCTGGTACAAATCCGGACAGCGGGAACATTCGGTGGCCAAGCTGTTGTGGGATGCTGAGTGTCTGTATGTTGGTCACATCTGCGAGGATGCGCATATCACGGCTCAACATCGCGAGCACGACGGGAAGATTCCGGAGGACGACTGCTTCGAAGTTATCTTCGCGCCTGACCCGAGCAAACCGGAAGTCTACTTCAACGTCGAATGGAACGTCGTTGGGGGCTATCTGGATAACTTTCGGCCGGCGGGCCCCAAACAGCCTCGGGCGAAGGTCTGGGATGCCGAAGGGGTGCGGATTGCTGGAACGACAATCGGAACTCTTAATGACGACAGCGATACTGATACGCTGTGGATGGTAGAAGTCGCCATTCCGCTGAAGAATTTCGCGAACAACATGCCACACACGCCGCCCCATCCTGGTGATACCTGGAATCTGAACTTGAATCGGCATGGCGGCAAGACCAACATGCAATACAGCCAGTGGTCGCCGGCTGACACACTGCTCCCCAATTTTCACACGCCGCACCGCTTTGGTAAGGTGGTTTTTTCCAAGTCTGGCAGCCCGTTCGACCAGCGATAACGCGGTTCTTGTCGCCGAATTCGTGAAGAATCGGACGACTTGGGTGACCGCGCCCAAAACTTCACAATATCCGTGAGATGGAATTTTCTGTACGAAAATTCTTCGCGGCGTTGATTGAATCCGAAAGGATCATGTTGCGCGTTTGCCGCTCAACATTTGTGGGCCGAGTTCGCCATCCCGTCTCAAAATTGAAGAAATCAGTGCGCACGGAGTGAGTCCCAGTCCGTCATTGGCCAGGAACATCGCCGGTACAGCAAGTGCTGACAAATCAGAAGAAATGAAAGAATGCAGGCGCTCTGCACTTCGCAAACAGGGCTGAGTCGCAATAACTTCGTTCGGCAGAAGTGACACCAATTTTTCACCTTTCGGAGACCAGCATGAAACTGACTTGTCACGTCCACAAGCAACATCTGACAGCATTGGCACTCGCGGCCCTTTTCGCGTTGACTGGATTCAGCAGTGCGATGGCGCAAGACAAAGATTTCAATACGCTTGTCAAAGAACTACAGGAGCAAAAGCCCGAATTCGCAAAGCGGCATCAAAAATTGCTCGCAGAACGCTACGATCTATCGGATCGTCCAGCCAAAGACGCAACCATGTCGCGCGGTAAGTCGATCCAGGAGGGAGTTCGAATACTGCTTCCAAAGGGTTTGACGTGGGAGAAACTGGCCTCAATGTCGCCCGACGAGATCAAAAGCAAGAACCTGTGGCCGGCGGGACTTTATCCGCTGCCACACCCTCATCACGAAGCGGGCGGAATGCTGTTCCCCAAGCCCCAAATCGACGAAGTCAAGAAACAAAACGCACGAGATCTGACTCGGTTCGATCTCGACTATGATCTTCCCCAGCATGTGTTGCCTGAGTTTCCAGCGCCAATTTACTTGACGACGCGTCCAGATCTGGGTGACGTGTCGAAAGGGCAGCTCGTCACATTGGCGAACTACTACGAGCTGTTTAAAGATGCTATGAATCCAAAACAGCTGGAAGGGCTGCGATTGTTACTGACTCCCTTTCCGCAACAACAGTTCAATTCGACTGATGACCGTCGCAGCCTGCATGCGCACACCGGAGTCGCCTGCTTTGATTGTCACTCCAACGGCCATACGAATGCCGCGACACACACGGTCGGCGACGTTCGTCCTAATGAATTCCGTCGCCGAATTGATACTCCAACTCTACGAGGAATGAATATTCAACGTTTGTTCGGATCGCAACGGGCTCTCAAGACGGTGGAAGATTTCACCGAGTTTGAACAACGGGCGGCATACTTTGATGGAGACATTGCATTAGCAGCCAAGAAAGGGATTAATCCCCTGGAACGTGGCAGCCAAGTTCATTTCATGGCTGAAGTTCAGGAACTGCTGGACTTTCCCCCCGCACCGAAATTAAACGTGTACGGCACGCTCGATACGGCTAAGGCTACCCCCAGCGAGTTGCGCGGGCAAGTTCTGTTCTTCGGCAAAGCGCACTGTTCGGCTTGTCATCCGGGTCCCTACTACACGGACAACCTGATGCACAATCTCAAAGTCGAACGGTTTTTTGAACCGAAAATGATCAATGGCCGCAAGGCAGCGTCGGATGGCCCAATCAAAACATTCCCATTGCGAGGCATTAAGGACTCACCTCCGTATCTGCATGACGATCGATTGATCACTCTGGAGGATACCGTGGAATTCTTCAATCTGGTTTTGGAAATAAAGCTGACTGCGGAAGAAAAAGCCGATCTCGTGGCGTTTCTACGCTGCCTGTAGCCACTCCTGGACGTCCCACGTCAAAGGACAAGATCCTGGACGTGGGACGTCTGTATCGAACAAGTGGCGGATTTCATGAGGGTCAGACGTAACGGAGTCGCTTACGCTGTTTTAAGTTGCGCTGTTTGACACCACTATCTAATCATTCCTGCCAGGACTGCATAGTTGCCAAACGGTGCAACTTCAAAACTTGCGCTTTGGGCACGTATTGATTTATGATGCCTTCGCGTCAATTCGTCATGATCGCGGCCGTGAAAACCATTTCCACACGGTATCCCGGAGCCAAACCAGCTTGCACACAGGCTCGCGACGGAGCGTGCCCGTCGGGGATCCAGGCGTCCCAAAGTTCGTTCAAGACGACGGCGTCCTGAAGATCAGCGAGGTAAATTAAGACCTGAAGCAAACGCGTCTGATCACTGCCGATTTGTGCCAGTCGTTGCTTTGCCTGCAACAGAATTTGTGCGACTTGACCGCGGATGTCCTGGCTCGAATCGTCCGCGACTTCAACAAAATAAGCCAAACCTTGATAAATCACGGCGTCGGACCAACGTCGCGTCACTCCAACGCGTTTGATTTCAGTCATGTTGTGTATTTCCAGAATTCAATCTAAAAAGCCGCCAAATTGCCTTTCGGACCGGAGAATCAATAATTGTTTGAACTATCCTAGCGACGCCGTGAACGATTTTCGTAGCTGAATTCGTGAGAATTCGGGCCGATTGACGTGTTCTTCCCCGAAATCTCACGATTTCAGCTACGCGGAATTTTCACACCAGAATCCTTCACGGCGTAACTCTCCGCAGTCAAACTTTGCGAGCTAGGGAACTTATTCGGATTGAGCCCAGTTTCACTCTCGGCAAAACCTTGCGTCCCAAACCGATTTCTCCTGAAAATCGGCTTGTATGCATTGGATTGAGGACTCCGATTGCGCCATCCGCTGGCCGATTGAATCACAGACGAGATCGTCCAAGCGCCGCACGCGGACGATTCAGGTGGTTCTCATTGAAACGCTATTGACCCTGGCGCTTCAGATCTGGTACGACTCCGTCCCCACGTGGCCGCGCCGCTAGCGAATTGGACCGATGCGTCAAGGAAATCCTGGCACTTGTTGGAAAGCAGCTCTCGCGGCAGCCGTCATCGCGCTGTCGTTGTGCGTCTCGACGTACGCCGATGAGCCGGCGCGACGGCAAGTGGATGACTTCAGCGAGGATGAATCTCAAACCGACGAAGTCGCCCATGATTTTTTCAGTCCGCGCAATTCCCAAACGCATATTGCCGCGCGATTCGATTCACGCCTGAATGCCGGCTGGTCTCGATTGGATCGGACTCCCACGGACGTTTTCGGGGATGGAGCGGTTCCAGCCGTTGGAATTTTGCAGGCAAATCCCGTGGACCCGGCTGCGTTCGAATCGATCCTGCCAGAACCGGCGCCACCTGGCCGCGCATTCTATGCTCCGTCAAATCCTGGCGGCATTGTGCCGCGAATCACACCCAATCAAGCTTATGAATTCGACTCGTACGAAGGCCGAGTTCCCGATTCCTTCGAGCCGCCCGCCTGGTGCCCAGCTCCTTTCTTGTGGCCGCTGTCAAATGCTCAATGGACCTATTTGCCAGGGAACGGAGATCGGTTGGGATTCTTTGAATTCGAGAAACGGTTCATGTTTCTCAACCCGACGCAGCCGATTCGAATCATTCCCGGGTTCATGAATCGTTACGTTTCGGGACCGAACAAAACGGACCTCCCGGCCGATCTGGCGGAAATCTCCGTAGAAGCCGCTGGTACGTATCAATTGGGTGATACGTGGACCGTGGACGCAGGGATACGCCCCAGTTTGAACGGCGATTTCCATTTCGTCAATCACAACACGTTCCGGCCTCAGGGCCACATTGTGGCGGCAAATCGGCTGTCTTCCGACTTACAATTGGTCTTGGGAGCCGTCTATTTGAACCGGGAAGATATCCCTGTGCTGCCTGTTGCCGGCTTTATCTGGCAACCCTCTTCGGATATTAAATGGGAACTTGTGTTTCCTCGGCCCCGGCTGGCATTTCGACTGAATGGTGATGAGGGACGGCCTCAATGGGCTTATCTCAAAGGTGAACTGGGTGGAAACTCCTGGTCCATCGAACGGGTGAGCGGCGCCCACGATGTTGCAACGTATCGAGACATCCGATTAATTCTGGGATATGAAGCAATTTTGCCCAACGGCTTGGCGGCAAATTTTGAAGCAGGTTGGGTCTTCGCCCGGAAACTGATGTACGCCAGCAGCACCCCTGACTTCACGCCAAACGATACGTTTATGCTGAGGGCCGGGCTGAGCTTCTAAGTTCCGCGCGTCTTTTCAAGATAATCGGCAACGAGCGGAGAACTCACACCTATGCGCTCGCCAGGGCTGCTTGAAGCAGTGCTGCTTGACGAGCAGTGCACGCTCGGCCGCTGCGTCGCCATTTGAAGTCCGAAGGGTCGTAATTCGAAAGCCAAGCCATCGGCCTGGGTTCCGATTGAAGATTGGTCTAGAGACTCAACCGGGGCGCAATTCGACTTCGATCATGAATGAGCGCAGTTCGTGACTCTTCGGATCTCAAATGCAGAATGACTCGCGAGTCTTATTTTTTGTCGGCATGCAGCAACCGCAAGAATTCTCGCATAAACGGCGTGTTATCGTGCCAAGTTCGGGCCGAGACCAGATTGCCATCCACGACGCAGGCCTCATCCAGGTAAGTTCCGCCGAAGGATGTGATGTCGAGAGCACATTTTGCCACAGTCGTTGCCTTGCGGCCAGACAAACATCCTGCCGCCGCCAGGATCTCAATCCCGTGACAGACCGAAGCGACGGGCTTGTTCGTCTCGAAAAAGTGCCGCGTGACAGTTAACAGGTCCTGATCGTACCGCAGATATTCCGGTGCGCGCCCGCCAGAAACAAACAACCCGGCATAGTCTTCGGCCCGAATGTCGCGAAAAGCGATATCCGACTCCAAGTGGTAGCCGGCGGTTTCGCGCGTGATATCCCAGCCCGGTGGCCGTTCGTGCAGAACCATGTGGTACAGCCGCCGCTCGGGCCCCGCCACGACAACCTCAAACCCGTCTTCCGGCAGACGAAAATAGGGATACATCGTATCCAGGCATTCGGACGCATCCCCGATGACAATGAGCACTTTCGGCATCGCATGAATCCTGATTCTGGCAAATTGACAAGACGGTCCGCCATGTCCGTTTCCTGAATCGCAATTCGGGCATTTTCCCGCAGAAATCTCGATTCGTAGTGGCATGCGACCGCGAAAAAACGCGTCCCGGACTACACTTTACACAGGACAAAGAAACGAACAACACCCACCGGCTGGGTCTCCGGAGGGTGCCGCTCGCTTCAGTTTATGTCAAGTCAACTGTCAATTTCGAGTCCAGAATCGCCAAAGTCGCTCTTGGTTAGTTCATCTTGAGCGAAACGCCAGACGTTACTTGGTGGCGTTCGCCTGAGCGGAATTCTGTTCGATTTCGCGAATGGCATCTTGGACGGATTTACGAACTTCTGGATGTTTATCATCGCTCAACTGTTGCAGTTCGGGCAAGGCGGCCTGGGCATCACGCCCTAACCCGCCAAGTGCGAACGCAGCCCCGGTCCGGATACGATGGTCGGAATCATGCAGCGCCTCAGTCAAGGCCTGGACGGCGTCAGGGGATTTCGGCAAAGCCTCGCCCATGATGAAGGTCGCCAGCCAGCGAACGTTTGCATCCTTGTTCGAAAGATGATCAATCATGGACTTTGTCGCGACCGTTTCCTGTCCCGGAAATTTGAACAAAGTCTCAGCGGAATGCAGCCGGACGAACGGATTCGAATCGCACAGGCCCGTTGTTAAGGGAACGATAAATTCATTGGCTTGCGGTCCCATGCCTATCGCCGTGGCGGCGAACGAGCGAACATTGGCATCCGAGTTCTTCATGCCATCCATGAAAACGGGCACGGAATCTTGCGTATTCTGTTCGATCTGCCACAACGCAAGTGCCGCGTGAATCCGGACGAATGCGTCATTGTTTTTCAAAGCTGCTTGTATCGCTGGAACAGCCGATGTGCCCTCGTCTGCCAACTCGCCAAGGTGATGCAACGCCGGTTTCATTTGGCCGGCAGCTTGGGAATTCAGTTGTACCAGCAACGGTTTCACCTTATCAGTGGCTTGCGGGCAGAGTGCCACAAAGTCCACTGTCGTGACATTGCTTGCCTCAGGTACCACAATTTCGGCGACGGTCGCTGATGTTTGAGCCGGGTGAGCAGGTGCGATTACCGCAGCCTGCGTCTCTGTGGCAGGCTCCTCCACATCGTTGTTCAAAGTGGGGGTATCTATTGCCGGGACCGGAGCCGGTATGACATCCCTTGACTGAGTTCGAGTAACGACGGCCGGAGATTCGACTGGCTCAAGTGTTGGCAGTTCCCGTTCGGCACTCGGCGCTTCTTTTTCGACTTCATCCGCGAACGCATTTTCAGTCCTGTTGGACTTGTTGGCCGGCGTTTCAGATTTGACTTTCTGGATCTCTGCGACACTCGTCTCGACGGGTGTCAACTGAGTCGATTCTTCTTCGGAGGGCAGGGCAAAATCGTCCTTTGTCGTCTGCGGCATGCGTCGAGCGGTTGTCCCGCTAGCGATCGCAGGCACTGCAGTTTCGGGTTCGTTAATTTCCCGAATCGGTGATTGGACGGCACGCCGTGCAATTGCCTGCTTCGGGGCCGGTGTGGCAGGCTCGGTAATCTCTTCGCTTGGAGCTCGCTGAGCTCGAACTGCGACGACTGGTTTCGCGACGGGAGGATCCGCCTCTATGATGTCTTCGATCCGGGTGCGTTGAGCAGCACTTGCGACGGAGGGTTCCGCGACAGGAGCCGGGGTACTCTTGACAGCAGGCGTTGGAACCGGACGGGCGGCCTCAAGCTGTTGGAGCACTTTCGGTGGAGCTTGTGCGGCGACTTGGGCCACTGGGTTTTGCTGCGTCTGTTGTTTTTGCTGTTGCGCGATCTGGGCGCGATCGGATTCCATCTTTTGCTGCAATTGGGCTATTTCGAGCAACCCGTTGGCCGCATTTTTCAGATCTGGATTCAACGTTAAAGCACGGCTGTAGTGTTCCAGCGCCTTCTTGCCGTCGCCGTTTTGAGCGTACAAATAAGCGACATTGGAATGTGCTTCGGCTTCGCTGTTGACTTGGCGAAACATGCGGAAACTGTCATCAAACCGGCCCTGGCTACCCAAGACCATGGCGAGATTATTTGCGGCCCGCTTGTTGTCTTTAGAGATCTTAAGAGCTGTCTCGAACACGGTTTCAGCCATCTTGAGATCGCCACTCAAGTAGCAGGCATAACCCAGGTCGTTCAGCACTTCCGGATTCGATGGCGCCAGCTTGTGGGCTTCATTCAGATATCGTTTCGCAGCCTCAAAGTTGGACTGTTTCGCGTGGACAATACCCAATCTGTGACAGACTTGAGCCAGCGATGGGTCTGTTTTGTATATTGCTTCATAGCTCTCACGAGCTTTATCGAGTTGTCCGTCCGATTCGGCAAGCCGAGCTACGTCGTATTTCGCTTCGACTTTTTGCGAGCGGCTGGCCCACATCCCGCCAGTCGTCGCGCATCCACTCAAAGGCGCTGTGATCACGGCTAACAGAACCGCGGCTGAGAGACTGATTCGTCTCATGATTCGTATCCTTATTTGAAGTGCGGCGAATTGGCCCGCGCACTTGGTAGACATCCGTGACCAGAACCTTGAGCCGACCGAATTATTCTTCAAGAACGTAGAGCTGCTGACACGTCGGCGAAAGAGCGACACCGAGAATTACGAGGCAGCAGCAATCCGGTTTAGAAGAATCCACCGCCGCCACCGCCGCCACCACCCATTCCGCCGCCGCCCATTCCGCCGCCACCCATGCCGCCCATGTTGCCAAAACCGCGGCCGTAAGCCCGGCTGGCTTCAAATTCCTGGAATCCTGGCGTCAAGGCAGGGGAAACCACGACCTTTTGTTCGGCGTCCTGAAGTCCCATGGCCTGCAAGGCCGCGACGATGACTTGACGCCGATTGAGATCAAGTGACGGATCGTTGTGAACTTGGAACCCATATTTGTCACCCGGCCGGGCACTCATGGAGCTGGGCTCGATCATGACGGGGTAGGGCATATCGGGCTTCTGGCTGAATCGCAGTGCGATCTGCTTGACATGCTGTTCGCCAGCGGCGTTCAACCGAGCCGTGTTCGCTGTGAATTCGTGTTCGTGAACGACAAAGTCCGACGCCTCGGCATTGTGTTCCTGCTTTTGCCAGATCGGATCACTGATTGTTCCGATGGGATAAGGGGTGATGTCCCCCATATAATCGCAACGCCGCATACACTTGTGGCAGCCCGCCACTCCGACCATCGATATCGCAATTGCAGTCGATGTGACGAAGCCCAATCGCTTTCGGTTCCACATGATTCTCAATCCCCCTTGAAAACACGCCTGCAGGACGGCGGTTCATATTTGTTTGCGATACACAGCCGCCACAACGCTCTCGATCGGTCGCTCACCCCCAAGCAACCGTTCGAATTGTGCCCGCCGCGCGATGTCAGTCGTTTTTTCAGCGACAATCAATCAGGTCGACTGTCATTCCGAGAAACCATGTGGACCATTGATGTAGTAGTTTTGTGATCGATTGTATTGCGTATTGCCATTCCGCCGGCACTCGCACAGGCGGTCACGGTATAATGGCCATACCGTACTGCGATGATGACAATTCGGCCGGCCTTCGATGTGACCTTTACAAAAGAATTCGATGTCGTCAGGCTCGGTGACCTGCATCCCCGGCAACAGCATCGGGGTATCCTCTGATTCGATTGGATGCACGAGTTCTGGCGTGACCAGAATCAACAATTCCGTTTCGTCACGACTGATTGATTTGGTGCTGAAAAAAGTTCGCACGACCGGGATATCACCGAGACCAGGGACCCAGCTTTTGTCACCTCGTTGCTCTTCCTGCAACAGCCCACCCAGGGCGAACACCTGGCCTTCACGCAACTCGACAGTTGTATTGATAGTTCGCGTATCGAGTCCGAATACACCACCCACAGAATTGTTCTTGTTCAGCGTGCTAAAAGTCGGCGAGACCCTCAGCCGGATTCGATCGTGGTCCAACACCGTTGGAGTGAAATTGATCGAGGTACCGAACCCTTTGAAGGATGTCGTCGCGGCTTGTGCCCCGCCCACGCCCACCACGGTTGGAACGGCGAACTCACCACCCGACAAGAACGTCGCCGTATTGCCACTCAAAGTTACCAGATTCGGTTCGGCGAGAATCTTCGCCGAGCCATTATTCGACAAAGCCTGAATCATGAGGTTGAATTTTCCTTCGGTGAACACCCCGGCCAGGGTGTTTGCGCCAACAGGAAGCAGGGCATTATAAGTGAACTCCTTGAATGCTCCGTCAAAACTGACTCCCAGAGTTCTTAATGCCGATCGCTTCAATTCTGCAATGCGGACTTTCAACATCACTTGCTTGACGCCAGGTACTGAGACCATGTTGACGATGGTCGCCTGTGGAAGTTTGGAACTATCTGGGAAGGGATCCGCGGCCTGACCGTTGACAATGAGTTGCTGTCCGTTCGACGAGCCGCCGCCGCCACCACCGCCACCCGCGCCATTCTTGGCGAGT
Source organism: Planctomycetaceae bacterium (assembly GCA_028291565.1). Lineage (GTDB taxonomy): Bacteria > Planctomycetota > Planctomycetia > Planctomycetales > Planctomycetaceae > JAKFVC01. The sequence goes on from JAQGHT010000386.1 coordinate 10,566, forward strand.
ACCGCCATGATTTGGATCGATTCCTGTTCGTCGCGGGCCTGCCCCCGCACGATCAATTTATCCGCGACCGGAATCAATTGGATCTTGCTGTTCGGAAACAGCTCGTTGATCATGATCTGCAGTTCGCCGTATTCAAAACGGCGCCTGTCCTCAACGGAATCGTCCTTGGTGACGGTCACCAACATGCTCAGGGTTGTCGCCTGCTGTTGAGTTCCCAGCCACAGCGTAACGGTCGTGCTGCCGTTGCTGCGACCAATCACTTCAATTTCTCGCGAACCAAACGCGACGACTTCAACGACCTCGGGGTCGGAAATCGCAATTCGGAACACGTCTTGTTTCATTTTAATGATTTTGGATCTTCGTAAGCCGACCTTGAATTCGACTTCCGACTCCAATATCTCGTCCACAAATTGGGAGACTTTAGACTGTGCTGGCGCAGCATCTTGCGCACTCACCGGGGCAGTTCCAGTCAATACGGTGCAAAGTGCGAGCGGCAGGATCCAGCGATTGCTGCTGGAGCATGCGAATTTTCGGAACGGCCCAACCATTGAAAGTTCCTCCATGAGAAGTCCCAGCAGAACCGCAACAGGCTTGATTGTCTCTGAGGCATTCCACGATACGACCGCGGTGCACCGTGATATTGCATTTCTCGATGCAAGGTGGGGTGCAGCCCTCCACTGGAAACCAACAATTCACCTATCGGAATTCATTGGAGGTGGAATTGAATCGAACAATCCGGGAATACTGGCTAGTCTCGGAATGGTGAGTTTTACCGCCAGTCTCAATGTGTTAATTATCCGATATAAGAGGAGACGATGACTTTCTTCGTGATTCGTCGTGTATGGCCGCGCAAATTGTGATTGCGGGAACTCTTTTCAGTGCCTCCGAGGTGCCAATTATGAAATTGACTCTATTACTCCTTTGGAGCCTGGCTAGTGCACCGCTCCACGACGTTTGTTCGACATGCCAGTCGGGCGGCGTCATATCTCCCGGCAATGCAGGTCAAGGCGGTGGTTATGGATCATCTGCGATCTATGGACCATCCTCGATAGGGCAGGGACCAGCTTCGCAATTCAACGAATTCTCTTCACCTTGCGGAGACATTAATGGCGGATATGGTGGCGGTGGATTGGGCCGCTGCAACGGAAATGGACGCTGCAGGGCCTGTTGTAAGGACAGTACTTGCAATATGTTTCAGCATTACCCCTATATTCCAGACAATCACGGGTATTACAATTTCGCGCCCTACAACTACACAATGGTCTGGAGACATCAGCAGTGGATTACAACCATTGGCGGCGATCCCCGGAACCCTTACACCCGAGCGATGTTCATTCCTGTTTACGAGCAATTCGAAAACACAGTTTATGAACCCGATCACAAGCCGTCACAGACGTTGAACACATTGCCGTCGACTTCGAAAAAACTGCCTGATCTTGAGGAATTACTCAAGAAACCAGATGGAAATATCCCAAGCTCGGTGCCGACAGAAGCTGTTCCACCCGCACCCGCGCCGGCTCCACCCGCACCTGGTACTGTTCCACCTGCTGCCGCTGCTGACGTTCCTCAGCCTCCTGCGGAATCTACAACCGTACCGGAGCCCGAAAAGTCCGCGGAATCAGCAGTGCCCGATTTCGACAAGATTCCGAATACTGACAATTAGCCTTGATCGGAATGCCCATTCGAGCGAAAAACAAGCCCGACGGTTTCATCACCGCCGGGCTGCTTCGTTTTCTCGAGGCAATTCGAGGAGTCAGTCGCCGAATTCTTAAGTCAAATGTTCCTCACGGGATACTTGACTTTGCAATTCAGCCTCCGGCGAAAAAGCGTTTCTCGAAAAGCCACCTGGAGTTCCAAACCCTCAAGTTCTGATATTTTGGAAATCGAGAACATGTCTGAGCCCGCGCAAATTCGGATTGAAAATCTGGTCGTACGATACGGCCGATTTATTGCAGTGAATGATCTGACGCTTTCGGTGGCTCCTGGCGAGTTGTTCGGATTTCTGGGGCCGAATGGGGCTGGAAAATCGACGACAATCAAAGTCTTGATCGGAGTCTGCGTCCCCACAGCGGGTTTGGTTGAGGTTGCCGGATTTCGGATCCCCAACCAGCTCAATCAAATCAAACCTCTGTTTGGCTATGTTCCCGACACGGAAAATCACATTGAGGAATTCACCGGCCGGGAGAATCTCAATTTGTTTGCCGACCTGTATTCCATCAAGCGAAATGTCGTGGACGTGTCGCTCAAACGCTTGGAATTGGAAGAGGCCGCCGATCTGCCCGTACGGAATTATTCGAAGGGCATGCGTCGCAAGCTGTTGATAGCGCGTGAAATTCTGCATCAGCCCAAAATCCTGTATTTGGATGAGCCCACCGCAAATCTGGATGTCCATTCCACCGAAGTCGTCCGGCGATTGCTGCGAGAGCTGGCTTCATCCGGCGTGACTGTGTTTATGACAACACACGATATGGAAGAAGTGGAAGCCATTTGCGATCGAGTCGCCATTCTTGCCAAAGGCAAGCTGGTTGACTGTGATACTCCCGCGAATTTCGTCTTGCGACATGGAGAACGCAAAGTGGAAATCCAATTTGAGCGCGACGGTGGCATGTCGCGCGAACTTCTCGACCTGGATCAAGTTGCCGATCGCGAGCGGCTGGCAATGCTGATTCAAACCGAACAATGCTCGCGATTGCACACTCAGGAATTTCATTTCGAAGACGTCTTTCTCAAACTCACTGGCCAGGTCTATGCTTAGCGGAGTCACAATGACGCTTCGATTGTCAATTCTGCGAGTTCTATGGCGCAAGGAATGGCTGCGACTGCGGAAGCAGCCGATGGCGATTTTGCTGCTGGGATTGCTAACGGCGGTCTGTGTTCTGATCGCTACGAGTGGCCCGGAAATGCAGCGCAGTGCCGGGGCTTCTGTGCCTCCGTGTTGGATTGTTTACGATGCCCAAATTGACGCGAATTGGATGAATTCGCTCCGTGAAAAGTCAAAAACGCTCGAGCATCCCCCGATTCGAATCAGCCCTGCCAGTGAAATGCCACACAGCGGCGATGCGATTGTTTATCCGAGTGGAGCCTGTGGCATCGAGATTTCCCAGTTGAAATCGGGACAGCTCCTGGTTGTCTTTCGACACACGGGAACTCAGCCCGATCTGATGTGGCCTCATTCACAATGGTTCTGGGCCACTACGGTTGAGTATTTTGAAGCCATTCCCCACCTGCAGATTCTGGCACAACCCATGGGAAATCGCAGTCCCCAACTTGCCAGCGATCTGTTGAAACAGACTTCACTCGCCGACCTGGTCAATGTTGAACTCATTGGCTCGATGTTGATCTTTGGCGCTCAGTTCTTCTGTTGTGTGCATCTCCTGATCTCATTCTCCAGCCAGGATCGCGAACGCGGAACGTTGTTGGCACTGGCGCTGACACCGGCTTCAGTGGCCGAGATTATTGTGGCGAAATGCCTATTCCATGGAAGCCTGTCCCTAATCATGACGGGCGTCATCATCGGAATTCTGAAGCCTGCGGCTTTTGCCGCCCCCCTGTTATGGGGCACTTTAGTTGTTTCATCGCTCGGCTTTATCTCGGTCGGCATTCTCTTGTCTTCGCTGGCTCGAACGCAATCAACGGCCGCCTTACTGACGCTGTGTTATATGTTGGGTGTCGCTCTCATCTATCACCTTGCAAACGACCTCAGTGCCTTCAAAAGGCTCCGTCAGCTCATGTTCGAGCACACCAGCTTTCAACTCGTCTATGTTGGTCTCAAGACTGGCTTGGGTGGTGCCGCGCTCAGCAAATTGGCCGGACTGGCCGGCGTCGTAACATGCTGGCTGGTATTGGCGACCCAGGTCTTCGCGCGCCGAGGCTGGCGATGATGAGGGAGTCTTCGCCCATTAGCCTCAACGACGGACTGAATTTGTTGGACGCTTAAACCAGAGCAATCTCAATCCATTGAGAATTACGAGCACAGTACTTCCTTCATGCCCCAGAACGGCCACGGGCAGCGGCAATGGCCAGACTAACGTGGTGAGCAGCAACGTGCCCATGACTCCGAACGCCAGTGTCAGATTCTGGTTGATAATCCGTTGTGTCTGCCGGGCGAGTCGAATGGCATGTGGCAGGCGTCTCAAGTCGTCTGCCATGACGATCACGTCGGCAGTCTCTAAGGCGACATCGGTTCCCGCGCCACCTAACGATATCCCGACGTCAGCTGCTGCCAGCGCGGGAGCATCGTTCATTCCATCACCGATCATTGCAGTTGTAAAGCCTGCTCGCCGAAGTACGTCGAGCTGGTCCAACTTTTGGTGAGGCAAGAGTTCCGCGAGAAATTCCAGGTTCAGCGGCTCCGCGATTCTTGAGGCGACGCTCGGGTGGTCGCCTGTAAGCATGATGAGTTTGTGAATTCCCAACTCTCGAATCTCGGCAAGTGTTTCCTTGGCCGTTGAGCGAGCAAGGTCGGCGATACAAAAAATGCCCAGCCATTCCCGTTCTCGCGTCACGCCGATGACTGTTTGTCCCTGGTCTCGATGTTGTTCGATCTGCAGCCGCAATTGTTCCGGAATCGCGTCGGCAATTGAAATCAGCCAATTCACTTTCCCAACGCGAATTGTTAAGCCGGCGATCCTGCCCGAGATCCCATTACCCACGACAACTTGAACGTCGCTGGCAGACGGAACATCGACGTTCTGGGCCAGTGCTTCCTGCATCAGTGCCTTTGAGAGTGGATGTTCCGAATCACGCTCCAACGCGGCCGCCGTCGACAAAAGTTCTACCACCGTCGTTCCCGGAGCGGATGTGATATCAACGACCTGTGGTTTGCCGTAGGTTAACGTACCCGTCTTATCGAATGCGATCGCATCGACTTTTGCCAGACGTTCAACAGCCAGCCCACCCTTGAAAAGTATTCCTCCCCGTGCCGCGCTCGCAATGGCCGTGAGAATTGCAGCCGGGATTGAAATCACCACCGCGCAGGGGGACGCGATCACGAGAATTGTCATAGCACTTAGGAATGCAGTCGCGAACTGCCGCGACACGCACCAATAAACGACAAACGCAACCGCGGACAAAGAGAGAACAATCCAAGGGTAGGTACGATCAAACCATTGTGTGAATTGTTGCGTCGTGGCCTGTTCGGATTGTGCGGTTTCGACGAGCCGGACCATTCGGGCGAGCGTCGATTCATCTGCCAGCCGTTGAACTCGGACGGTCAACACACCATCGAGATTGAGAGTCCCGGACAGGACTTTGCTCCCCACGTCTTTGTCAACCGGGATTGATTCACCGGTCACAGAGGACTCATCAATGGTTGATCGACCTGTCTCCACGAGACCATCAATCGGCACTCGCTCTGATGGCCGAACGAGGACCAGGTCACCCACAATGACTTGGTCGATCGGAATTTTTGTTTCGATTCCATTGCGGATCAGCGTTGCAATTTCAGGGCTCAGGTCCATTAATGTTCGAATGGCATTTTTCGTCCGCCCCAGAATGTACGTCTCCAAGCCATGTGACAGGGAGAACAAGAATAACAACACGGCCCCTTCCGAAAATTCTCCGATCAGCGCGGCACCTGCGGCACCCACGAGCATCAGAAAATCAATGTTGATTTCCCCATCGAGAGCCGCCTTCAGGCTCAATTTGGCGATTGGCAAACCACCGGAAAGATAAGAGATCGAATAGGCCAGCGCAATAACGAGTCCGAGTGTCCAATGCGACTGAGACGTCTCACTCAATTGCAGAGGCAGCGACAGCTCGGCCAGCCAACCGACGATCAGGCCACCGAGACAAATCAGGGTGGGGCCAAATATCCGGAAAATCGACAAAGACGAACTCTCGGGTTCAGTCGAATTGCGGGTGACACTTGGTGATTTGGCAGGCGCAGAATGGGAATGGGAATGAGTCATGGCTGACGTATTGTAGCGATTGCTGCATGAAAAATCGCCGCAGCGAGACTCTGCTAGACGGGGTGGGCCTAAGGACCGAATCAGGTTTAAGAGTCGTGGCTGACGTTGCTAGCGTCAGCGGGGATGCTGGCAGCATCCCCACGTTACGACAGTTATTGATTCACCGATCCTGAACCGGCTATTTCATTGCTGTCATTGCGGCATCCTCGATGCGATACAACTTTGTGCGTGTTCGAAGAAACAATGCACGCCCCGAGACCGCGGGAGAAGCCATGCAGCCTTCATTGAGCTTATTGGTCGCCAGAACTTCCTTAGACTTGCCTGGTTTGAGCACCGTTGTCGTGCCGTCCTCATCAATCAAGTAAATGTGACCGTCCGCAGTGATGGGCGATGCAGAAAAATTACCTCCGACTCGATCTTGCCAAACTTCTTTGCCGCTTTGAGCATTCAGGCACGTGACGACACCCTGATCGCTGACAAAATACAACTCGTCGCCAATCAGGACGGGCGAAGGCTTGGCCGGAATCTGCTTCGTACTTTTCCAGGCCACATGACTTTCGGTGATATTGCCTTTGCCATCCGTGCGGACGGCCCACAATTGGGGCTTCATATAGCCGGTGCAGATGAATGCCAAACCCTTCCCAAAAACGGGACGAGGGACATTTGAGAATCCGTTGTATTCCACAAACCAGATCTCTTTTCCGGTCGCGGCGTCATAAGCGATTACTCGGTCCGCTCCAGGATTGATCAACAGGCTGCGTCCACCTTCTTCGATCACCAGAGGAGTTGCGAATGCCTTGCGCATGGACGCTGAGGCATTAGGTGCCGATGATCGCTCTGTTTTCCAAGCCGGCTGGCCGGTCGTCTTATTCAACGCCACGACAAATCGCTGATCGATCCCGTCATAGTTCAGGAACAAGAAATCCTTCCACAAGACCGGGGAGGAACCGGGGCCAACTTCGTGATCACAATGTAAATCGGTCTGCTTCCAGAGGACTTTTGCCGTGGCTGAATCCAGACAGGCGGTCCCGTAAGTTCCGAAATGGACGTAGACTCGACCCGGTTCCAGCACACACGACGGGGACGCATAACTGTTCGTCTTGTGCTTTTCCTGGGGCTTTTCCGTGGTAAACAATTCCAGATCGTGCAGCAGCTTCCCCGAAGCCTGATCGACACAGAGAATACGGAAAGATTTCCCTTCGTTGGTCGCAGTCGTCATCCATAGCCGCCCCTCCAGAATGACTGGCGTGGAAAAGCCTTCACCTGGCAAGTCGGCCTTCCAACGGACGTTTTTGGTTTCGCTCCAGACGGTGGGCAAACCTTTGGCGGTCGCGTGGCCGTCGCCCTGTGGACCTCGAAAATCACTCCAGTCCTCTGCCGAAAGGTTTGAACCCGCCAACAAAATGAAGCATGCCAGACAGCGATAGAGAGTGGTCATTGGAATGATCCTGAAATCGCAAAGGGAGGGTAACCACAGCCTTGTGGTCTCGGGGAAGGTTGGTTCTCGCGCGGCGCAGCGATCCAAACTGTAACACTGGATGCCAAGTGAGTGAAGTGCGAGCAAGAAAAAGAGACTTTTCGAATAGTCCGCTTTAACCTTGCATTGTCCTCATATCTGAAGTCCTGAGACGTCGGGAAGGCGTCCGAAAGGGTCCAAATTCTCATGAATTCCGGTACTAACGAATTAACGACGCAGGCCAGCACACAACACCGCCAACCCTCGTTTTGGCCTGAAGAATTAGCCGCCAGACGCTAGCGCATTCTCGCTGATTATGCCAGTAACTGGCGTCGAACCGGCTCCGGGCTTCCAAACGCTGCTTATTTACATTGATTCAGCTCGGATGCATAATGCTCTTTCGCCTGTTTTTTTCGTTGCATGCACCGATAGGCCTGAGTTGTCCTGGATCAACGGGCGAGTGCCCCACGCTCGCCGAAATTCCTCTCGCATTCGTTCGCTCGGAGAATTCCTATGTGCTTCGGCCGCCGTTTTCCTGGCACCGCGCCAATGACTTTGCCGGCCTGGTGTTGTTTGCTGTCAAGCTGTTTCTTCGCTTGGACCTCGCCGGTGTCGGGGCAGGATCAACCGCGTGTTGATCCTGCTGGGATTTCCGGTGCCTTAGTGATCGTGGGTGGAGGGTCATTTCCCAGAGCCGCCAAGGAGCGATTCTTGAAACTCGCGGGTGGTGATTCTTCCAAATTGGTGATCATTCCGACGGCCAGCGATGACGCAGGTCTGCCGCCACCCGCGGCCACGATCAATTCGTGGTGCGAAAGCGGTGCGATCGACGTGGCCGTGCTGCATACCAGGTCGCGTGAACAAGCAAATGACCGTGCTTTCCTGGCCCCGTTGAACGAAGCGACTGGCGTCTGGTTCGATGGTGGCAGCCAATCCCGCATCGCCGAAGCGTACGTGGGAACCGAGTTCGAGAAGCAACTGGCGTCCGTCCTGGCACGTGGCGGAGTCGTGGGCGGCTCGTCGGCAGGAGCGGCTGTGATGTCCAAAGTCATGATCGCCCAGGGGCTCCCCATCGCAGAAATCAAAACCGGCTTTGATTTGCTTCCGGGGAGTATCATCGATCAGCATTTTACTGAACGAAAACGCAAACCTCGATTACTGGGGGCCATCGCACAACACCGCGAGTTGTTTGGTCTGGGAATTGATGAATCGACTGCAGTGATCGTGCAAGGTCGTAATCTGGAAGTGGTCGGGCAACACAATGTCACGCTGTGCCTGCCGAAATCCGCGACGCAGCCAGCGCGCGAAATCGTCCTGACCCCAGGTGATAAATCCGATCTGACACGTTGGCGGCGTGCGGTTGTGGCGCGAACTCTTCCGGAATTTCCTCCACAGCAGCCGGCTGAGCCACGCGTCGAAAAAGGAAGCTTGATGATTGTCGGCGGCGGAGGCATGACTCCGGAAATGGTCCAGCGATTCATTGAACTGGCGGGTGGGCCGGATTCCCCGATTGTCGTGTTGCCCACCGCCAATCCTGAACCGCTCCGCAATCCGCCGCCGGACGGTCGATTCCTGGAACGAGCCGG
>JAQGHT010001226.1 GCA_028291565.1 Planctomycetaceae bacterium
AGTGCGGAAATCGCCTGATCGGCAGGCGGCATCAGATTTGTTTTCAATCGGAGTGACTCGCGCGCGTGGCTGTCCCAGCACGGAGCATCCGAAGGTTCTTCAGGACCGCGGAACCAATTGACCTGCACGAGTCCGACTCCGGCTTCGACCAGGCGGCGTCCCAGCAGGACACTCTGTCCGAATTGCGTTCTCCCGTAGCGATCCCGAATTTTGTCCGATTCTCGATTCAGGTCAAAGGCTTGCCGCGATCCAGTTGAGCCCAACAGATCAAACGCTTGATGTGCGAAGCGACCATAATTCAGCGGCAAGCCGCTCTTGGCTGCGGAATCGAACTTGGAATTCACCTGTTCCAGAAGTGTGCGGCGTTCCGCCAGCCGGCGATCGTTGATATCCACGTTCAAGGAGAATTCCTGCACCTTGAAATCTGCGTTGCCTGGCGCACAGTTCATCAACCAGGGTTCCGCTGGCCGGCCGAGAAACCCCGCGTCCTGACCCGGCCAGACGCTGCCATCTGTGTTGAAAATACGATGTGGCAGACGGACCGCGGCAGGTAATGCACTTCTGGCAGGCGTGAATTTGCGAACGATGGCTCCCAGATTCGGATAATCGTTGGGAAAACCGGGGTTCGCATTTTCAAAGTTCATCGGCGCATGCGGCTGGCCGGTCTGCATGTAGTAACCGCTCGATGAGTGCGCGTTATCGCCAGTCGACATGGCTCGCAAGATCGCCAATCGATCAGCGACCAAGGCCGTTTGCGGCAGCAATTCGCAGATCTGCATCCCGGGGACCGCAGTGCTGATCGGATTAAATTCGCCGCGGACCTCGATCGGAGCCTTTGGTTTCGGATCCCACGTCGAATGTTGAGGTGGGCCGCCCATTAAAAACAAAATAATGCACGATTTGGCCGTGCCGTGGCTCAGTGTCTTTTTTGAAGACGTTTCCGCTCGTGCCGCCCGAGCTTGCAGCAACGTTGGCAGACTCAAACCAAGTGTGCCAAGCCCGCCTGCGCGCAGCATTTCGCGACGGGAAATCCCATCACAAAGCGGAGAACTCTGTCCGAGAATCTGGAGCATCATCTATCTCGAAACGGTGGAGATGTATGAAGAACGCGTTACCCCGTTCATCGTCAAAAGGATACATCGACTTCCTTTTATATTATCGCCATGGAACTAGATTGCCAATATCGGATGAGCCTCCAATCAGGGACTGGATTTCAGGCGGCAAATAATCCCGTTTGGAACGGGGGCGACCGTCTAAAACGTCATCTGAAAACCTGCCCCCTGAGATCGACGCCTGTTTCCAGCAATTTCCCCGTTCCGGCTCCAGAATCGAGGATGTCCTGGGTTTCCGGCATCAGCTTTGCATCTAATCACTGGGTTCCAGTGATGGCGGAGTGAATTCCCGTTAAATGCGACAATTTGGCGGCTTACACTGGCGTATAAATTGCAATGACAATTGGCATCGTAACTGATGAGACACCGTCCATGAAAGCGCCAACTCAGCCCGCCGTTGTGGTGACTGCAGATACCCATCGGCCAATCTCTGAAGTTGACCGGGTCGATGCTGGATCGGATCGCGGCCAACAACCTGGCCCCAGCCTGGCGGAATTGGAACTGCTCGCCCGTTGGATGGACAGCGTTTTTCGAATTCCTGGAACGGAGCTGCGTTTTGGCTTTGACGCCATTCTCGGCTTGATCCCTGGACTCGGAGATACTGCGACATCGCTTGTTTCGTTATACATCCTGCAGGAGGCCCGCAAACGCGGTGTATCTCGACTGACGATGGTGCGAATGGGCGCGAATATTGTCGTGGACTACGTACTCGGTTCGATCCCCTTTTTCGGAGACATCTTTGATGTCTATTGGAAAGCGAACCTCATGAATGTTGAGTTGCTACGGCAACACAGCCTGGCCAATTCCGCTGTGCAACGCCGTCTCAAGATCTCGGACTGGCTGTTTCTGGCCGGCCTGGCAGGACTTTTGATCGCGTTGCTGGTCGTCAGCCTGACGCTGACATATTTCGTCATCAGATGGGTCGGTACGCACGTGTTTGCTTGAACACAATCTCTCAGGGAGCCTTGCATGAACAAAAAATCTGTCATCCTGTTTTCAAGCGGGGCAATTCAAAAGCAGGTTGTTGGTGCACTCCATTTTGAATGGGTCAGCGCCACCAATTTGACCAATCCAGTCGATCAGCCACAACTGCCGAATATTGCGCATCGGCCAGTCCAATATCAGTGGGTTGTTCCAATGTCGCTGCCTCAAGAGAAACGTGACCATATTGCTCTGCAAATTGGCGATGCGCTGGCTCGGAATCAGACGACGGGAGAAGTTGAAGGGTTTGACTGGCAGGAAGATTGATCCTAACCGGCAGTTTGGATCAATTGTCATTCCTGCAGCATTTTGATCGCTCAAATTCGAGAGCATTCGAATGGTCCGAATGCTCTCGAGTTTCCATTGCATTTTTCCGACTACTCCTCTTGCTGCTGTTGAGCTCCGACAGCTGTCTCAAGTTCGCCAATCATGTGAATGAGTGCATCGACGCTCTGCGACAGGACCGCGGGGGCTGGAATACTCACCACATCTAGATGGCGTTCAGTCATCATCCGTTGAATTGTCGCCAGATTGCCGGCAATTTCGTTGATTCGAACGATTCCTCGCTCCAGGTCATCACGTGAAATCCCATGAACTGCCGCGCGTTGTGTTTCAGGCATCATCTTTTATGTTCCTTTGTAAATTGTGTACGTCGTTGAATGCTCAAAAATCATTACTGGAAACAAAACCAGAATGAAATGCCATATTCATTCTCGCTTCAGCTGAAACTTGTCGTTTTCTCTGGTAATCACGAGTTGATTACCAGTTTCAGGTTTCACGACTTGCACATCGTTCGCAGAATCCGACCAGATGAATTTCACTTCGACGGGACGGCAAACTTGATGAGTACGGATCAAACCCGGAGGCAGCGGAAGTTTACGGTCGCCGATCTGGTATTGCACCGCGACTTCCGATTCGTTGGTGATCTTGAATTCAATCATCATTGATTTGGGTCGTCCAAACATCTGCACTGCGTAGTAATGTCCAGTCTCAGAACTCCAGGCGACAGCGACTGCCGTTTCGGTGACATCAGGGTCGAGCATGTTTTTCCGGTGTCCAGGAGAATGTTTCCAGCCTTCGGTCAACCCCTTCGCCAGCTCATCTTGCTTGAAGCCAACAGAGCTATATTCATAGGCGATGTTTTCCGAAATTATGCAGTAGTCATAACCATGCTTTTTCGCGCGGTCGTCAGGATGTTCTCCATCCGCGGAATGGCCATAGCGATTGGTACGGGCCATATAGGCAGCGAATTCCTGAACAGTGTCCGTGAGTTTCGGCGCGACTTTGACGATTGATCGTTTCTCTGATTGGCGAAAGTCATTCGTCTGCCGAATGATCAGTCGAGCCACTTCCGATAGATCCAGCCGGTCATTGACAATTTCTCCCTTCGCCTTGACTGTGACGACTTCGGTCTCGTGATTTTCCACGACCTGACTGAATATCGCGACCGAGAGTATCCAACCGATACACGTCAGATCTCGCATCCAAGCTTGAAGGAACATTGTCTAATCCTCAGTGCTCAACGGGATCGCAATTGATAATACTGCTGTCCAAACGTCCCGCCCGTGTGGTTGTTGACCCGATTGCATAAAGTGTGCCAAATGTCGCTTTGCAACCAGTTGCGCCTGACGACGCTGGCGGCGTTACACAAACTCAAGAATTTTGATTTTTTAACGTCCATCAGAAACTCCGTGAAAGACCACGGTTTGAGCGGGTGCGGCAATTATTCCTGACAATTCGATCAGCCGCCGCGGAATTAAAGGGTTCCCACCGCTACTGAATAGCCATCAAAGGAATCTGGAACTGGACGCGAGCGTGTTCCGGATTGTGCCAGACCCGTTTGAGCTCAATCTGCGATTCGTGAGATTTCGCTGGCCTTTGACCGATCAAATTGAACGGTGCGCACACAAAGCAAATTGCCATTCGATGCAAGTCACCGATGATAAAAAGTATCTATGTTCTATCACCAAGCTGTAAAGAAATCGTGTGCGTCAATCTGCGAAAAGTTCCTCGCATCAGGTTCCTTCTCCGTTGGGAATATTTGCCGTAAGAGATTCTCAGCAAAGAGGTTTTGGCAGCGACAGATCGCCGCGCTGACGCTTCAGAATTCACGCTGGCTTCAGCGGCAATCTTGGAAAATACTTTGAATGCTTGGTGAAGCTGTGCGTCCACGTCATACTGTTGAAATTCCATTGGTCGTTGGGTTGGTCAGAGGCCGAAAGTCGAATGTTTCAGATGAGGGCGGTTTCACTTTCAATCTTCCGCGAGAAACAGAAAATTCCCCGATCCAACCGTTACAACAACCGGAATACCCAAGGTTGGCGCGCCATAAAAAGTGCGACTGCCATTTAACTTCCATTTACACCGTTGGGAGAGATGATGCAGATGCGATTGCCGTTTTTCATTTCAATTCAAATGCTGCTGATCCTGTTCTTCGTTGGTGCTCCGTCGGTTGTCGCGGCGGATGAGCCGGATAAGGCCACGCTCGAACCCGTTGGCAAAGGCTGGCAGACGCTGTTTTTGGGAAAATCGCTTGAGGGTTGGAAGTATCAACCCGAGTATTGGAAGCTGGATGAAGGTGTTCTTGCTGGAAAAACTCCTGGAACTCCCGAACATCATTATGCCTACACAGAGAAAGATTACGCGGATTTCGAACTCCACGCAGATGTGAAACTGGTCGGCAACAACAGCGGCGTCTGCATTCGCATCGCGCCGACCAATTTTGACAATGTGCCGGGATACCAAGTGGATATGGGCGATGATTACTGGGGTTGCCTGTGGGATGAGCGCGGCCGGGGAATGGTCGCCAAGTTTCCTCGAGCTGAGGCCGACAAGCTGGTGAAGAAGGAAGCTTGGAACCACTATTACGTGAAAGCCCAGGGACACCACATTCAGGTCTGGCTAAACGGTGTCAAGACAATTGATGTCGAAGATGAAAAGGGTCGAGCTACTGGTCGCATCGGTTTTCAACTGTGCCATGGCGGAAAGAAAACCGAAGCCAGTTTTAAGAATGTCATGGTGAAAATGCTGAACTCCAATGAAGCCTCGAAATAGCGTATACCAGAAACCGCCGATCTGGCCCCTTGTTCGCGAGAAGCGCAGGAGTGAAATCTACGGCGAAATTCGATATCCTTTCTGAGCGCGCATTCCCGGTTGGCAAGAAGTCAACCGGGACCATCAGAATAGGAGAGCGGTTTCACTTTGGGCGTTCCTCATAAGTCCGGAAAACTTTCGGTCATTTCCTGAAAACTTCCGAAAAACCCATAGTGATCGCGGTATAAGAATCGTCGGGCTTCAGAGCACGGAGAGCGCGGTATGTCATCGCAGCGTGTTGTTGTTATTGGTGTCGGGTCAATTGGCGAGCGACATGTGCGCTGTTTTCTCGCCACCGGACGCGCCGACGTTTCGATCGTCGAATACAAGTCCGCCTTGGCTAAAGACGTGGCGGCGCGATATGGAGTGGTGGCGCATTGCGATCTTGAGGCGGCTCTCGCGTCTCGGCCGACCGTAGCGGTGATCGCCACACCAGCTCCGTTACATATTGCTCAGGCGACGCGGCTGGTCGAAGCCGGCGTCCAGGTCCTCATTGAAAAGCCGCTTTCGATTTCGCTCGAAGGTGTGACTCGATTGCAGCAACTTGTTGCCGAACGTCCGGCTGTCGTCGGTGTGGCGTATGTCTATCGTGCGTTCCCGGTTCTGGTTGCGATGCGAGACGCCCTGCAGTCCGGCCGCTTTGGTACTCCGCGTCAAATCACAGCTGTCTGTGGCCAGCACTTTCCGACTTACCGGCCTGCCTATCGCGAAATCTATTATGCGGATCGCAAGGCCGGCGGCGGTGCGATCCAGGATGCATTAACGCACGTCATCAACATGGGGGAGTGGCTGGTTGGACCGGTGAATAAGCTCGTCGCGGACGCCGCACATCTCGTGTTGCCGGGTGTCGAGGTCGAAGATACTGTGCACGTGCTCACACGACAGGGGTCGGTCATGGGAGCCTATTCCCTGAATCAGCATCAGGCTCCCAATGAGACTGTCATTACGGTGATTTGCGACCAGGGAACCGTTCGTTGTGAGATTCACAATAATCGGTGGTTGTGGATGACGAAACCGGGCGACGCCTGGCATGAGGAACCCTTCGGTCCGTCTGAACGAGACGCGGCGTTTATCGCCCAGGCCAATGCATTTCTGGATGCAGTCGAAGGAAAACGCCCATTGCTCTGCCCGCTGACAGAGGGAGTTCAAACGCTGAAGGGGAATCTCGCGATCCTCGAGAGCGCGGAACACGGAACCTGGCAAACAATCAACAACTGATAGCGGATCAACCGGGCGTATGTGCAAATGTGCCCGAGTGTTGTCGGCTCCTGAATTCTTTTAACACTTTTCGCTGGACTCCTGCTTATTGGGGAAAGAGCGAGAGATCTCCGTCAATTCCAAGACACCCGCATCTCCCTCCCGATATGCAATTAATCGCTCAAATCTGAGATTTCAGATTTTAAATGAATTCGGCGCCTTGGGACTCGGGCAGTCTCATCTTGAAACGTGGAGTCCGCGAAAAGTGACATCTATTGCCCTCCCTCCGATTTCAATAAAATTCGGGCCTGAGTTTGCATTACGGCGACGATTTCTAGACACTTCTTATCAGCGAACAGCGCTCCGACTGCTTTGTGTCTGACTACCGAAAGGAATGTGATGAGCCAACCGGTCTTTGTGTTTGACGTGCATCTCGATTTGAGTATGAACGCCCTGGAATGGAATCGAGATCAACGCTGGTCGCTGGAGAAAATCCGGCGCTGGGAGATGCATCAGAAAGACAAAGTCGACCGCGGAAACAACACGGTCTGTTTTCCTGAAATGCGTCGCGGACATATCGGGCTCTGTGTGGCGACCCAAATTGGGCGCAATTCGCCCTATTTCCACCGTTTGCCGGGCTGGAGTTCTCCGGAACAGGCCTGGGCTCAGACCCAGGGGCAACTGGCCTGGTACCGCGAAATGGTCGACGCGGGCGAAATGGTGCAAATCCGGAACACGAAAGAACTCGACGCACACCTGAAATTATGGATGAATGCGCCGCCCTGCGATGACGGAACGCCGTACATCGTCGAGTCCCGTAAGCAACCGGGAAAGTTGCCAATCGGTTTCATGTTGAGTCTCGAAGGCGCGGATTCCATCGTGACCTTGAAACACCTCGAACGCAGCTATGAAAGTGGTTTGCGAGCTCTTGGCCCCGCGCACTACGGTCCCGGCATTTATGCACACGGCACCGACGCCAGCGGACCGTTGCCTGCCAAGGGGAAAGAACTGCTTAAGGAAATGGAACGGCTCGGTATCATTCTGGACGTTACGCACTTGTGCGACGAATGTTTCTGGGACGCACTGGATCATTACGACGGCCCGCTGTGGGCCAGTCACCAGAATTGTCGCACTCTGGCACCGTGGAATCGTCAGTTCGCGGACGATCAGATCAAGGCCGTGATCGAACGTGGCGGAATTCTGGGTATGGCGTTCGATGCCATCATGATGGTTCCAGGGTGGACGCACCTGAAGAGTAAACCAGCCGACTTCCAGCTCAAGATCGAGCGCATTTGTGAGCACATCGACCATATTTGCCAAATTGCTGGTAATGCCAAGCACGTCGGCATTGGCACGGACCTGGATGGTGGTTACGGGACCGAGCAGACTCCGATGGATATGGACTCGATCGCCGATCTCCAGAAGATTCCTGCATTGCTGCAAGCACGCGGTTATCCGCAGGCGGACATTGAAGGCATTATGGCGATGAATTTCGTCAATTTCTTGCGACGTACGTGGGGTTAATGCCGTATGCGATTTCTGTCGCCAATCTCACCAGAGATTGGCGCGGTTCGCTTCGTTTCCAGTTCGAAGCCCAAGTCCCAAGGTTTGGTAACCTTGGGACTTGGCATTTCGCGTCACGAAATTTCTCGCGGCGTCAGGAGTTGAGATTAAAGCCACTTAACAATTGGCCTTACTCGTCGCTGAAGTCGCGAGACTTCGGGCGAGCGTCAAGAGTGATGCTTGAATTCTCACGATTCCACCTACGAAAGGCGGAGGTCACTCTCGCTCGTCTATTGCTTGTCAATCTGCTCGAGCTTCAACGGCACCTGCCCAGGTCCCATCAAGTAGGCGACGAGGTTTCGGATTTGCTCATTGGTCAAATTCTGCAGCATTCCCTCGGGCATCATTGAAAGTTCCGAGGCCTTTCTGGATTCAATCTCCGCTGTTGGGACGACGACCTTTTCATTGACAGTCTGGATTGTCAATGCGGTCTTGGTTTCACTGATGATCAGACCCGTGAGGACGCGGCCTCCGGTGGTCTCGATAATCTGCATTTGGAAGTCCTTGGCGACAGTGGCACTCGGATCCACGAGAGTTTGCAGCAGATAATCGAGATTCGTTCTCTGCGAGCCTGTGATGTCAGGCCCGATGTTGCCACCGAAATCGAAGAAGCGATGGCAACTGGCGCATGTTTTTTGGAACAGGATCCGTCCGGCGCCTCGGTCGGCCCTTTGAAGGAGTTCAGGAGTCAATCCTTTTTTGTAGCTGGCAATCCGCTGGGACTTTTCAGCGGGTGTGGTACGGAGTTCTCCCCACAGCGCTTTCAGTCGAGCGAGAAGCGGTTTGTTTCCCAGATTATAAAGTTGTCGGGCCGTGTAAGCAGTGATGTCATTGCGCGAAACCTGACCCGCTTCCAAAGCGACCAGAAGCTTTTTGGCCCAGGGGGCTCGAGCTGCTAAGGTTTTAGAAATGTCCAGTCTGGTC
>JAQGHT010001231.1 GCA_028291565.1 Planctomycetaceae bacterium
AACCCGGCCGCGCCCACGGTTTGATTGTTGGCGAACACCGAATTGCCCGCATTGGCGGCTGCCGCCTTCGAAGCGAACAGGCCGCTAAACGCCATGACATACTTCGTTTCACCAGGGTTAATGGTCAATGTGTAAAACGAGTCAGTCTTATCACTGCCGGTGGTGACTGTGGCCTGTGCGGGCGAAGCCACTGTCCCGGTCCCCTGGAAGACGGTCAATTGACGCGGATCGGAACTCGTCGTCCCCGAGTAATTCTGGAAGCTCGTGAACCAGGTATCGACGCCATTCGTGAAGACGTTATCACCATTAGAAGAGGTTACGATGGTCGTGTTGTTGTCTGACCCTAAGTTATTGTAAATCCCGAATTGCTGAGTGATCGGCGCTCCGGTCGGATTATTCACCGCATAGAGGAACCGAGTGATTGGTTCGGTGGCACTCAGTGCGAAAACCGCATTTTGCTGACTGACCAGCAAGCCACCAAAGCTCTGGTGATTGGAACCGACTGAGTTGAAGTCACCGGTGATGGTGTTGCCGGTGATATCGACGATGCCGTCGGCATCAACGTAAGTTGTTGTGGATCTGTTTCCTCTCTCGTTCCCACTTCCGCTTCCACTTCCACTTCCGCTGCCACTTCCCAGTCCGAACGAGAAGGCTCCGTCGTAAGCATCATTGAGCGTCGACATCGTGGTGCCGCCGTTCAAGGTGGTCACCGCCTGAGCGTGAGTCATCGACGCTTCGGAGAATCCAAATGCGGATGACGTGGTCGAGAAGCTGGCATTGTCCTGGTAAAGGTTATAGCCCGCGACGTTAAAGGTGTGCTTTCCTGTACCAAAACCGATATTCACGGCACTCAACAGGGCACGGTCTTCTAATTGTTCGACGTGCTGTTGCAACTTGCCGAGACGTTCTTTGCGGCGGGAAGGATTCATACAACCAACTCCAGGCAATTGATTCTTAGTACTTTGGGATTGAATTCAAAAGGCCGGCTCCTATTTGCAACAGAGTCAGGCCTTTATTACAGAAAATCACTGTCGTCTCGCAAACCGGCTAAGCACAAAGCGGATTCAACAGGCTTAGCCGAGCCTCAACCCCGTTCGACTACGGGGCTCGGAAGAGATCTCTTACGGTTCTCACTAGTAGATAAGTCGCCGCTATCTGACCATACTATGCTGAGATCATAGGTCCTCTAATCGATCCAAAAACGGTTGGAGGTAAGATTCATAACGTTTCCAGCGCGCCACGGAGCGCGAATAAATCGGTTGGCGCACTTGTGCCACGCTTGCCGTTCGGACCAGGCGTTCGGTTTTGTGAAAATTCAGACAGTCTGGATCCCAATCCAGATTCAGAAACTCAAGCATTCTGCGCGTGGACCCCAACTGGTCGGCGACCATGCGTTCGTAATCGACTTCCAGAATGGGGACTGGCAATACCCGGTGAAAATGTTCGGTGACCCTGCGGTATTGATTAACCCGATCCGCGAGATGTTCCAAATCATTCGCCCATCGAATCTTGGAAAAGTTGGTGATCCAGCACGAAAAGGCGACATCACGGACATCGCGACGGCAATGAATGATGCGGGCATGTGGAAACAAGGTGACGATCCAGCCCAGCATGTGATAGTTATCAGGCATCTTGTCGACCACGTAGACTTTTCGACCTTGATCGAGTTCCGTCAATCGGTCGAGATGCCATTCGGCGATCTTTTGCACCTGCTCAGCCGTCAATTGAGCGAGACAATCCAGCGGCGGCAGCTGGACGCCATGAAAATGCGGCAAAAGATTGAAGCCCAACGTCGCAAAACGCCGCTCCCCGGCTCCATGAACCTGCGGGTGACTGGCCAGGATCTGTTCCGTCAGAGTTGTTCCCGACCGCGGCATGCCGACAATGAAGACCGGACGCCTGCTGGAATGGCCGAATTCCCAGACACGCTCAAAATACTCGGGCGTAAAGGTCTCAATAACGCGATCGATATAGCTGCGATGCTCGTCGGGATCGTACCCCAGTTCCCGTTCTGTGTAGTACTCCTTCTGGATCGAATTTGCGGTGGCCAGACATTCAGCCGCACGTGCATAATCGCCACGACCGTCATACCCCTGCGCCAACCCGAACAGCAAATTGGCCCGGCGCGTGCCGTTGACCCAGGATGCTTCCAGCAACGTCTCGATCCGTTTCAGGTCGTCGTCAGTGGCCTTGCCGCGTAACGTACTCACCAACCCGGAATGCGCTGGTACGCACCGTTCGTTGATCGCAATCGCTGCGCGATGACTGGCGACCGCACCGTCCAAATCGCCGGCGGTGGATAAGGTAGTCCCGAGCGCAGCATGCAGGAACGCGGCTTCCGGAAATTGCTCAATCGCCGCGCGATGGCTGGCCACAGCACCGTCCACATCCCCCTGATCCAACCGCGCACGGGCAAGCCCGGACAATGCTTCCACAAACCTCGGTTCGGCTTCCAGAACGTTTTGAAAGATCACGGCCGCCTGTTCGGGATTGCCCATATCCAGCAGAACGATCCCGAGCTGGCATTTGGCGAAAGTCAGCTGTGGATCAAGCCGCAGTGCCCGTTCAAACCAGCTCACGGCACGGCCGTACTCAGCCAGTTCATGCGAGACACGACCAAGCGTCACGCAGACTCGTGGGGAGTTGGGATCGAGCCCCAAGGCCCGTTCCAGCATGTCCAGAGACTCGTCGATTTCCCCGGACTCAAGCAACAGTGATCCCAGATTATGCAGACAATCAACCGATTTCGGGTTGAGTTCAACGGCTTGACGACAGTGCTGCAACCCCTGCTCGGGGTCACCAGACAGGGCAAGCAACAGCCCCAGATTCGCATGAGCGATCGCCGATTGGGGATCGATTTCAATGGCACGTCGATACGTCTCGGCAGCCCGTCGCAGCTGCCCCTGTTCTCGTAATGCGTCGGCCAGAGCGACCAGAGTCGGAACGAAGTCCGGTCGTTGTGCAACCGATTCTTGATATTTTGCTTCGGCCTCAGCATATCGATGCTGTTTGAAGCAAATGACTCCCCAGTTATGCAGCACTTCGGGATATTGAGGTTGCAACGACAGGGCCTGCCGGCAACTGGCTTCGGCGGCGTCCAGATCACCTGCGGCCCGTAATGCTTCCGCCAAGTTGCAATGAAATGACGGTACTGCCGGATTTACCACAATTGCCCGACGAATCAACTCGCAGGCCTGTTCGTGGTTGCCAAGTTGATGGGCGATGACTCCGCTCAAATGCAAGGCATCCGGTTGCGCGGAGTATTTCGCCAGGATCTCTTGATAGACCGCTTCCGCTTGCCCTAATCGTCCTGCCCGATGCGCGTCGAGGGCGCAGGAAAGTCGTTCAGAAACCCAGCTCATGTATTACGTGACTCAACTTTGATGGTAGACCGGCTCGGAGGTGTAAGAAGTCGCAGAGAAGCGCCTTACTGCAAACATCGATTCGCGTGCCAATTCCACATATTGAGCACTTTGAGGATTGGCTGCACAATCGTTCGGCCGGCGCTTCACTCAGACACTCCTATCGCACATATCGAATTCCGTTCTCGCAGTTGTTCACCAAGACTGCTGCTCCAATCGTAACTTCTACAATTCGATTTGATTCGTGCCGATTGATTGGATAATTCAGGAAGTCACGGCCGCATGGTCGACGCACACTCAGGACAGTGTTCCCATGAACAGACAGGTGCGTAACGATTCGATCTCGTTCCCCTGCTCTGCATGGGAACATCCGTTTTTCAAGCTCTGCTTCTGTTCGGTTCTACTCGGAACAGTTGAGATTCAGATACTGTCGAAGCGGAGCTTCCAGCCAGTGCGTTCCCATGCGGAGCATGGGAACGAGAAGTGAAGTATCGATCTCGTTCCCATGCTCTGCATGGGAATATCCGTTTTTGAAGCTCTGCTTCTCCCCGGTTCTACTCGGAACAGTTGAGATTCAGATACTGACGAAGCGGAGCTTCGAGCCAGCGCATTCCCATGCGGAGCAAGGGGACGAGTACTGACGCGCAGCTTCAAAAAAGCCCGCCCCCCCTCGGATGTGGCGGCAGAATCCGACTTAACCGCGGAAGTGTCAGGCGTGACGTCCGAGAAGATCACACTCCGCAATGGCTCACCGTCGCTGATTCAGGCAACACCACAAACATGTCGCCCACGGGCATTTGTTGCAGGGCTTTCCAACGAGACCGACTGATGGTGACGCTTTCGCCGCGCCGCCATTCGTTCCCCTCATCGTCAGTCACAGAGAGGAATGGTCCTTTGAAGACCACATCACAAGTTGCGGACGAAGTCTCAACTGGACGTCTGGCAATAATTTGAGTTTCTCGGAGTGGCACGCCTTCGTGTTCAAAACAAGCGCCTGAGCGAAACGTTGATAATTGCAGGTCGACAAATCCCGCGGCTTCGATCGCTGCGAGCACGTCTGTCCGTAATGGCACGTATTTGACGTGAGCGGCTGGGCCGGGAAGATGCAGATCCCCAGTCACCGCTTCTTCCGAAGTCAAAATGTGAACGGTGACTTGTCCACCGGGCTTCAAGGTTTCAAAGGCCTGCGCGAGCTGTGATTGGATGTCCGCATTCGAGACCGGAACATTGAATGAGCCGCGTAACCGAACCTCGTCGCACGGCGACGACGGGGGAGTAAACGTCTCGTACATCCGATGCTCCCAGATGGTCGGAGCGTCTTGATTGGCAACTGTCGCTGCCGCTGCGTCGCCAATCATTTCTTCCAGTGTCTGGCCTCCTCCACGATGCTCCAGATCTTCATCGAGTGTGTAAAACTCCCACAGGCGCTGATCCAGATCGTGCACCCAGAACTTCGTTTGCCGGGCGTAACAGCACTCGACGCCCTCTTCACGCTGCGTGGAAACACCCGCCGATTCAATCCGGTTCTGAGCTTCTACTAGCGCTTTTGAATCGGGAAAGCGAAATCCAAGGTGATTCAATGAACCATAGGTTGTCGGTGATCGCGGCTCTAATGAGAGCACGAGCGGCGGAGAATCCAGCTCGAACTTGGCGTAATCAACACGTTGCTTGGCGGCGGAGACGCCGAGAACTCCTTCGAGAAACTTGACCGCTTGCGGGAGATTCGACACGTTCAGCGAGAGATGAAAGCGGACCATACAGACCTTTCTTGTGAAGGCGAATTGTCGGGAAAGTGATCCAGTCAAGAGTCGCATACAGCTACGGACTCGCATTCGGATCCAGGTTTGCGTTTGTCAACAGTTGCGATTCTCGCGCAGGAATTGGAACCAGCAGCATCCCGACGGCTAACACAGCGGCACAGCCGCCCAGGCTCACGATTGCCGGAACATAAGATCCCGTCCGAACTTTGACTTCGGCCAGCACTACGGGCCCGAGAGCTGACGCGATCACAGTCAACATCTGAGCCACACCCTGAATCTTACCCAACTCAGTGCGACCAAATAGCTGAGCCCATATCGTGAAGAACAGGACTGTCACCATGCCTCCCGCAAAACCCATTGCGACAGCATATGCGACCAATTCAGAATAGGTACTGACAAACGGTAAAGCCAGCAGAGCCGCGGCAAGCAAACTCATCGCGATTGCCGCAAGGACCGTGATGTTAATCCGCGTCGCCATCCAACCTGTTACCAGGTTACCGGCCAGGCCAATCGCCGTGGTCATTGTCCCCAGGTCATAGAACGCGGTCTTTTCGAATCCACGATCCATCAACAACGATTCACTGAATAGTGAAACGCCTGACGAAACTAATCCATAGAGTGATGTCGCCAGGCCGAACATCCAAAACGCCGGGGTCGCTAGAGCAGCTGACAGCGTAAAGTCAGTCAGTCCCCACGGTGATTCGACAGTTGGATGATCGGCCTGGGATTCGTCTTGGCTGCCTTGCGGCGCCGACCGCACGAATAACGCAAACGTCGGCGCGATAACAAACAGCAAGATGGCTCCGAGCCCAGCCCACTGGGTCCTCCAATCCCAATCACTCTGGCTGCGTCCCCAGAGAAACGCCGCCACGAATCCGACCGACACAAGCAATGAATAGATTCCCGTCGCCAGTGCGAGATTCGTCCGAAACCATTTTCCGGTCATCGAAATACTGACCACGGACAAAGCACTTTGCCCCAGTCCACGCGTAAGGCAAATCAGAATTGCAAACTGCACGATGCCTGACGCGTTTGTCATGGCGATGACAACAGCCCCCAGCAGGGCGACAATGAGCGTCGAAGTGACCCGCAGTCCGCATCGATCAAGCATCCAACCGGCGGGAATACAGAATAAGGCACCGCCCAACGTGGCCCACAAATTGATATAACCAAACACCAGGCGGTCCAGCTGCAGTGATGAATCGCTCAACAGCCGCTCAGTAATCATTGACAAACCGTGCGTTCGGCCGGGCAGCGTCGCCACCATCGCCAATGCGGCGAGCACAACGATCACCCATCTGTATGCCGGCGAGCGGAAAGAGTTCAATAGTGGTGACATGCGTTCGCTCAAACAAGTCGCTGGAGAATTACTTAAAAAACAGCGGTGCGGTGGACGATGACCGCCGATGCTGGCTCATGCGTTCGCGAAATTCGGCGTAGTGAGCGTCGCGTTGATCACCCCCATCTGATCGAGCATTGTAGCTGACATAGAACACGCGACGCATCTGGGCGGATCGATTGGCGGCGGAACGGTGGGGTGTCAGTCCGTGAAAGATCGCCACGTCACCAGGATTCAGGAGCAACGGCATCCGGCGATTCTCATCGACACATTCGTCCGGCAGCATATAAGTGCTCGCGTCTCGCGATAGAAAATCGTCGTGATACCCCGAAAAAACCTCCGTGCAGCCATTCTCTTCGGAACTCGGATCAATGGGAATCAACACGGTCAGAAACGTCCTCGGGAACCCGTTCCAGGCGAACGGGATATCCTGATGCAGCTTGTAACCAAGTGCTCCCGGCGGTTTGAAGATCAGCTTTTCTTTGAACAGACAAGCCGGCTCACCATAGAGCGACTCGACCACAGACACGATCCGCGGATCCCAACAGAAACATTGGCACACCGGTGAGATATCGTTGACCGGATCAAACACTTCGAACAGTGGTTCCCCCGTCTGGTAATGGTTCATGTACCGGCAACGTAGATTGTTGGGACTGATCAGGTCACTGCATTCTGTCAGCAGCCGGTCGGACTCGGATAACAGTGTCCGGATCTCCACAGCGTCAAACACCTTTCGCAACACCAGAAACCCGTGTGTTTCATAGTCACTCAATTGAGCCGGCGTGAGTTTCACGATGCTATCAACAAGCGTCGTCATCGGTTGACTTTCAAGAGTTCGAACACGAATTCGGATCAGGCCACTAGCACGCGCTGAGTTGCACAATTAGGGCGTATTAACCAATTGTGTTTGGCAGGATGAAGGACTCACACTCCCGATGCGTACACCTCAAGGTAACGCGTATTAGAATTCGCCAACAATTTCGCCACCAGATCGAGTCGACAACGACCTCCAAGTTGAGGAATAGATCTCATCGCTGACGAATCTCACCGAGCCATCACAAAGCAGCAAGTGCACACCGCCAACATGCAAACTCCGTGCGGCCTTCCACCCAATGGCCGTGTACCCCAAAGTGGCAGCGTTCGTGATACAGTCCCAGCGATCATCGTTGGGAGTGTAGTAATGGTTATACGACGTGTTGCGAATTTCGCCTGAATACCACAAAAACTGACGCAGATCCTGAATATTCCAACTCGAAGCCGAAGCACACGAACCGTCATCCAGCGAACCTTGATAAGTGGTCAGATATGCGTATGACTTCTGCGCCGAGACTGGCGGCGTAGTTCCCGACGCACTCCTCGCACCTTCCCCCAACAGGCTCTCGGACATGCAGGCTGTGTTACTCGTTCCATCGGTGATGTCGGCGATCCGAATGCGTGAATTGGCGAACATGACCCCGTCAGCATTGTAGGGCGAACCATTGGCCGGTGAACCAGCCAATGTGTTGATTCCGGACCCCATATTGGCACAATAGTTTGCAGGCCCCAGAGCGGCCACTCCGTAGTCGCCTCCGAGCGACTGTGCTTTGTCACTGGGACACAGAAACATCGGAATCACATAGCTCGCCGCCAGTGCATTGTTCGGGTCTGCAATGTTATAGGGCGAAGTCGACGCATACGTGGGTGCGTTTAGGTTCATCAAGTTGTAGATGGGCGTCTGGTCAAGGTACGGACTGAGATAGGCCAACACGCCCCAATTCCCGGCACTGTACGCGTAATTCGCACCTGGAACCAGGTTTGGCGGGAACGTCCGGTGCGACGCTTCATAATTGTGCAGCGCCAGCCCCAGCTGTTTGAGATTGTTTCGGCACTGCATCCGACGTGCGGCCTCGCGCGCCTGCTGCACGGCGGGCAACAACAATGCGATCAGGACCGCAATAATTGCGATGACAACCAACAACTCGATCAGAGTAAATGCTCGCCGCATCACGAAATCTCCTGCTCAACGGTTGCGAATATTGCGACACTCTGACGAGCATTAGAATGACGCGATCGCGATTTTGCAAGAGCTCGAAGCAACAATTCCGACTATCGCCGCTCAGGTGCGGGATCTTCGAGGAACGAGTCGGTTGGAACAACCGGGAGCGCAGTGGCATCAGGTCCAGCCGGAGGGGCTTCGCCTCCGGCCGGACGGTTCCCACGGAACAGTGACTGGACTTTGTAACTTCCGGGATACTGAACGTAGGAAGAACTATTCACTCCATTCTTGTTGGTCCCAAGATATGCATCCTGGCCCGGAAGTATGGTCACTTTGACAATTCCCCTCTGCCCGGGCCGCAAGACGTTCGCATGCACTGCTGCAGTACTCAGGTCCGAGTCATCCGTGTAAACGTCCGTTCCATAAACAGAGCTGTCGATCGCACCAACCACGTCAAAGAGTAACACCTTGGCCTCCTGACCACGATAATGGATCAGCGTGCCGGGATCGGGAAGGGCCTTCAGCCCTGCGCTTTTCAGGCTGCGAATCAAATCGCGAACCGCCAGCGCCTCGTCGAGTTTCGCTTCCCGGGAATAGTTCTCTTGGATCCCCTGCAGTTTGCGGATCACAACCATTCGTTTGGCGGCGATCTCCGTTTCCATTTTAGTTCGAATCTCATTCGATTCCTGCTCCAGCGCCTTGTTGAGTTGCGCGGCTTGCGGAGGCAGATCGACCGAATCGACCGCGGACAGTCCGGAATTCTGTGAGTGCGGATTAGCGGGCAGACCTGAATTAGGCTGTACCAGGATGGCCATCCTCAGTTGATTCCCATTCAAAATGGGCTGCAAGGCCGGCGGTGGCTGATGGGGCATCGGCTTCGCTCCGACATCCTTCAGTTCGCGGATGCTGTCTCGAACCGCCATGGCTTCGTCCAGCTTGCCTTCTCGCGTGTGACTGTCCTGGATCACCTTTAATTTACCAATTGCAATCTGCCGCTTCGCGACGATTTCGAGTTCCATTTTCGCCCGAATCTGATCCGATTCCTGCTCCAGCGTCTTCAAGATTTCCACGACATCCGCGGGCAGGTCTTCGGCCTGGATGACCACAGTGCTGGTCATGAAAAAAGCCACCATGCACAGAATTCGTTTCATGATCTGCTCTCCTGATTGAGACCTGTCGGAAGATGGATCAGTCGTGATATCGGAGGAACTACGGATCATGGCGCTGTCATTCAATCGCAGCCATAGAAATGACTCGTTCGTCCGAAGTGGGCTGAATAAGCCCCCAAACAGCACCAAATTTACCATGCCCTGCGACAGAGTCCAAGATGTCCTGCGGAATACCTGCTGAAGTGGTTCAAGCGGTCCTGCCATCAAGCACATGGACAGATTCAAACTTGAGAGGACTGCTAACAGTGGATGGACGAGCCATGCTGACAAAGCATCGCGAATGTCAGCTGGCCAAATCAGTCCAAGTCTTAAACCTCAATAGCGTTTACTTCGGTGCGGACACATAATGAGTGACCGAAGGTACTTTTGTCGCATTCAGTCACAGAGCAAGCTTCCAGAGCAAAATAAGAAAACTCACATGAGCGGTCCGACAGATTATTCTCTACGAGAAGTCGAGCAACACTTTGCCGAACTGGTCGCGGGCGTTGAAGATCACGCGATTTTCCTGCTCGACGTGAACGGAATCGTCAAAAGCTGGAATGCGGGGGCCAAGCGGATCAAGGGCTATGAGGCTCATGAGATTATCGGCAAGTCATTTACTACGTTCTACACACAAGATGCAATCGATTCGCAGTGGCCGCAATCGGAGCTGAAATTTGCAACGGAAGCCGGTAAATTCCAGGACGAGGGTTGGCGAGTGCGGAGGGATGGGACGCAGATTTGGGCCAACGTCGTCATCACGGCTTTGAAGGACTCTGAGGGAATAGTCCGTGGTTTTCTCAAGATTACCCGTGATCTGACCACCCGAAAACAGGCGGAAGAAGTTCTTCGCCAGAGCGAAGAGCGACTGCGGCTTATGATCGAAAACGTACAAGATTACGCGATTTTCATGCTGGATCCGCAAGGAAAGGTCGCAACATGGAATCTCGGGGCGGAGCGGATCAAAGGGTACTCCGCTGAGGAGATCATCGGCGAACACTTCTCCGCGTTTTACACATCCGAGGATCTGGTGAGCCAGAAACCCGAGCGAGAGCTTGCTGAAGCTATTAAGAATGGCAAGGTGGAAGACGAAGGCTGGCGGGTTCGTAAGGATCGTTCTCACTTCTGGGCCAATGTGATCATCACCGCGCTGTACGACAGTGATGGAACCCTGAGGGGATTTGCAAAAATCACCCGTGACCTGACGGATAAGAGGCAAGTCGAAGCGTTACAAATTGCAGATCGCCATAAGAACGAATTCCTGGCCATGCTCTCACATGAGCTGCGAAATCCCCTGGCACCAATCCGGAATGGCGTCGCGCTGCTGAAGATGTCCAACACCAGCGATCCGCTAATTCTTGACACGATGAAGATGATGGAAAGACAAGTCGTGCATCTCGTGCGGCTGGTCGATGATCTCCTCGACGTCTCCCGCATCATGACCGGCAAAATCCACCTCGATCGGGAACCGATTGATGTAGGCGGCTTTATCGAGCGAGCCGTGGAAGAGGTACAGCCCACCATC
>JAQGHT010001253.1 GCA_028291565.1 Planctomycetaceae bacterium
GGAAACTGGAACCAGGCGAAACGATTGTGATTTACACCGATGGTGTGAGTGAAGCCATGAATCCCGCCAGCGACTTGTACGGAATGGAACACTTGCGGGATTTCATCACCAATGGACCTCCCAATCCCACGGAGCTCGGCAAATTGATACTGAAAGACGTCAAACGGCATGCGAACGGCCGGTATCAGAATGATGATATTACGTTGATGACGTTTGGACGCGTGAAATGACGCATCCCTGTGCGTTGCCGATCATATATGAGAACTTTCAATTGAGGATTTGGGGGAGGATAGTAAGGCGAGAAAGGTAATAAGGTAATGTTGTGTGTCGAAATCGCAGGATTAGGGAACGACGATTATTTTGACTCCCGGCAATTCTCTTCATTATTCTGCCAATCATAATTCTGCCTTTCCCCCCTCTGTGATCCTGTCACACTTCCGATCGTGACAGATGATTTACGACGGCAGCACCAGCACCCCAAGAGTCCTGTCGCATCATTCATCTTGGGGAGGTCTCATTGAATCTCTTGGCGCATTGAACGCTCGGCCTATCCGCCCGATCAGATGCCTCTCCAATTTACAGTTGTCGTTTTCTGGCTGCATCGGAATTCACCATCCGGCACAATCACGACAACCCATAATGTCGGCAATGTCTACGCCGACTATTTCAGTTATCAAGGCTAGAAACTTGTTCCAGTACGAAATGTCATCTCAGCTTGCCGATCTTGAAAGCCAAGTGGTCGATATGGAGCGCGACTTTGGGGATCAGGGAGGGCCGGTCGAGATGTGCGGATTTGTGGACTGGGATATTTATCATGGATTTCGACCTGCTGGTTATCGGGGCGAGTGCCGCCGGCTGGCAGGTTGCAATTGCTGCAGCGCGGCTTGATCGGAAAGTCGGTTTGATTGAACTGCGTTGCAAAACGCAGGTGCCAGAGGTCGATTTGCGGGCGATCCCCGGTGGACTACTGCGTGATGTCTGTGCCGATTGGCCGATCTTCAAAAGCGGCCGACGGTCTGAAGCACGGCGTATGGAGACCGCCTCCTGGCGCCAGTTTGCAGATTACACAATGCGGATCTGGCAGCAGGAACAAGACGCCTACCGACACCAGTTATTGTCGGCCGGCGGAAAGTTCTGGACGGGTGATGCTACTCTTTCCGGTCCACACGGAGTCAGTCTCAAGCGACCTCGAGTCAAAACCGTCGAATTACGGTCAGATCATCTCCTGATCGCGACCGGTACGACTCCGCGAAGCCCGAATTTCGCGAGGGAATTCGTCCCGCCCGCAGAAAATGCCGCGTGGATTCTGGCCTCGGCTGAACTCTCGGGCGACGCGTGCGTCGTTGGCGCCAGTCTGACAGGACTGCGTGCCGCGTGCCTGCTGGCACTTTGGGGAAGCCGTGTGCGTTTGGTGGACGGTCGCGTTATCGCGGAAACAACTGAGCAGGAAGACTCGACCGAGTGGTTCGCCTGGGGTCACGAGTTGGGTGTCCGTTTCGAAACGGGCGAGGACGTGATTGGACTTAGGACTCAGTCACACCGAAAGATGGAAGTCATTCTGGAATCTGGCCGGCATATTGCGACGGAAACGGTATGGCTGGCCACAGGCCGTCAAGGCCAAACCGCCGCACTCCGCCTGGCATCGACTGGCCTGACGACTGATGACTGCGGCCGACTGTGGTGCGATCCGAAGCATCGCACGTGGGTACCGTCAATTTCCGCGGTTGGTGACGTCGTCGGATTCCCGCGAGATGCCGTTTGGGATGCAGAGACTTCACAAGAGGTCGCGAAAAACCTGCAACGCTCTGTTCCCACCGTGAGTTATGTCGGTGTGAATTGAATTTCTCGCAGTCGCGCCAATTTGCGTACTGAATGTGCAGGCTGAAATTGCCATTTCGGCTTCAGGCTGACCAATTTCTCCATTTTCTGTAAATAAATCGCGACTTGACGATTTCTCAAGTCGCGATCAGAATAAAGTGCTCCGGTGATTTTGGCAGTCTTCATGGACGAGGATCTAGCAAACGTTCCCCTCTGAAAGGCGAGCTGTCATCTCCATGAAGCAACAGGAACTGGACGAATACCGAGTACTGCTGGAAATCATGCGGGTTCGGCTGAAGGGGGACATGTCCCAATTGACAAGTGACGCGCTGGGATCGGACCGGGCAGATGGCTCATCCGAATCCAAAAGTCCGACTCATATGGCCGAGTTGGGCAGCGAAGCATTTGAGCAGGATTTCGCTCTGTCATTGGTCGAGAACGAACAAGAAACGTTGAATGAGATTGCGGAGGCCCTGGATCGTATCAAATCTGGGGCGTATGGTTTGTGTGAAATGTGCCTGGAATCAGGCAAATCTGCGGCACAGGCCGCGATTCCCAAGACTCGCTTGCGGGTCATTCCTTTTGCCCGGAATTGTGTCGAATGCGAACGGAAGCGCGAACGTCGACTGTAACCAATACGCTTGGCCTCTCTACGTCAGAGCGTCAACCGGAGGTCCGCGCCTTGAACTTCAAAGATTCCGGGCACCGCACTTATTACCACGATTTCACGATTCAGGGTGTTCCGTGGACTCGGCACGCGGTATTTCTGGTCTTGGTCGTCGTGCTGTTGACTTGGGATCTCTATTCCAAATGGCTGGTATTCGAAACTTTGGGTTATGAGCTGCGTCAAAGTGACTCCTGGCTGGTCTGGCTCTGGGGCAAGAATGTCTTCCGGTTGATGACGAGTTTTAATCACGGTGCGCTGTGGGGCATGGGACAGGGGTTGAGTGCTCTGTTCGCGTCATTGAGCATTGTCGCCGTCATCGCCGTTCTGGCGTGGTTGTTTGTCTTTCGCGGAGCCCAAAGCTGGTGGTTGACGATCTCTTTGGCGTTCGTGATGGCTGGCACACTGGGCAATCTCTACGATCGCCTTGGAATGCACGGATTGCGGAATGAGATAACGGGGCAGATTGAATATGCGGTCCGCGACTTCATGTTTATTGAAATCATTCACTGGCCCATTTTCAATTTCGCCGATTCTTTTCTGGTAACTGGCGCAATCATGTTG
>JAQGHT010001258.1 GCA_028291565.1 Planctomycetaceae bacterium
ATTCAAAGTGAATGCCGAACGTGACATTGATGGTGAGAAACGATGACTTGTTACGGGGGAGACGCAGAGGGGATGTCATTTCCTGAGTTTAGTCAGGTCCAACATCGGTGTGCGACTGCCGAACACGCCGAAATGATTCGAACAAAGACGAAGTCAGATCACTGTGCTGTTTCGCACAATGTGTACCTGTTGAGTGTGCGGGTTTGTCAGACTCGCGTTCCAATCTTGCTTCCGAGAATCTGAATCTTTAGCCCCTGTTGACGCTCGTTAGGGTGGTTTAAGTTGGAAAGACCCGTCAGACCGTGCAAATTCCCGGCATAAAGTCCAGATCTCGTAGATATGCGTACGCATAGCGCGAAATACAGCGGTTTAACCTTTTTTCCCCCCTCGCCTCGGTACTCCGGGGAAGAGGGGCCGGGGTTGAGGGGCCGGAGTTGAGCGTCATGATTGAAAATAACAAAATGATTAAAACCAATGTGAAAATGGGCATTTTTATGCGAAACCACCCGATTTCCCCCCACCTCCACTCCCTCTCCCCGGAGTACCAGGGCGAGGGGAGAATGAAACATGCAAACACATTGACCGGTAGATCCAAAGTTAAACCGCTGTCGCTGAGGAACCACCTCGCGGAGCACCTCATTGGATCTCCCCTCTGCTCGGTGTTGAATTGGCAGTTTTTGGACTTTTCACGCAAGGTATGCGAGTTGCGACAAGACTCGTGGGGGCCGAGGTTTCAGGGGACTTCTCGGCAATTGTCGCTGTGAAGCCTTTCTCTTGCGGGGTTAGATACCGATATGTTGACACCAACACCGTCCCGGATTCGCTGGTTTGCCGAGACATCGATTGATGACGTACCACTTGTCGGTGGAAAGAATGCCTCGCTCGGCGAGATGTATCGGGAACTCGCGGGACAAGGGGTTCGCGTCCCCAATGGTTTTGCAGTGACGGCTGACGCATACTTTGAATTTCTCAGCGCGACGGGGGCCGATATTCGGGTCCGCGAAATTCTGTCACGTTTGAAGCCCGACGATGTTGCCAGCTTACAGGAATGCGGACAGTCGATACGACAAACCATTCTGTCGACTGAGCTGCCGCCTGGTTTACAGTCAGAGATTCTGGCTGCATACGCTGAGCTCAGCGGGAACATGCTTCCGGGTGTCGACGTGGCGGTCCGCAGTAGCGCGACCGCAGAGGATCTGCCCGACGCCAGTTTCGCGGGACAGCAAGAAACTTATCTCAATGTCCGCGGCCAACAGCCATTGTTGGAAACCTGCAAGCGTTGCTTCGCGTCCTTGTTCACCGACAGAGCGATCTCATACCGCCATCACAAAGGTTTCGATCACTTCCGGATCGCGTTGTCAATTGGCGTCCAGCGGATGGTCCGGTCGGACCTGGCCTGTTCGGGCGTCATGTTCTCGATCGACACGGAAACAGGATTTCGCGACGCGGTGCTCATTAACGCGGCCTATGGCCTTGGCGAGAATGTTGTGCAGGGTGCGGTGAATCCCGACGAGATTCTAGTGTTCAAACCAACACTCATGGATGGCTACCGTCCCATCTTGCAAAAGCGGCTCGGCAGTAAGGAATACAAACTGATTTACGATCTGGGCGGCGGACGCATGACCCGAAACGTTCCCGTTGCGCCGCAAGACCGTGCGCGATTCGCGCTGAACGATGACGAAATTCTCATGTTGGCCAGGTGGGCGTGCATCATCGAAAATCATTATTCCGTGAAGCGGGGCCGGTTCACACCCATGGACATGGAATGGGCCAAGGATGGAAAGACCGGCGAGCTGTGGATCGTTCAGGCCCGTCCCGAAACCGTTCAATCACAGAAGTCCACGCGAACACAGGAAACTTATCGATTGCTGGAGCAAGGCCCCGTTCTGGTTTGCGGGAGAAGTGTGGGGGAGAAGATTGGCACTGGTCCTGTGCATGTGATTGCGGATGCTCATCAGCTGGGCCAATTCCGTGCCGGAGAGATTCTCGTGACCGACAAGACCGATCCCGATTGGGAACCGTCGATGAAGATGGCGTCGGCAATCGTCACGAATCGTGGGGGGCGTACCTGTCATGCCGCGATTGTCAGCCGCGAACTCGGGCTGCCAGCTGTTGTGGGGACGGAAAATGCAACCGAACTGCTCCAGAACGGGCAGTCCGTTACTGTTTCCTGCGCGGAAGGAGATGTCGGGCATGTCTATGCCGGAGAACTGAAATTCGAAGTGAAAGAGCTCAATCTGCAGTCTCTCACGCGTCCGAAAACCAAAGTCATGATGAACGTGGGGAATCCCGAAGAAGCCTTTCGACTTTCGGCACTGCCGAACGATGGTGTCGGTTTGGCACGCGAAGAGTTCATCATTAGTACCTATATCAAGATTCATCCCAAGGCGCTGTTGGACTATGCGAAATTGACGGATCCCGCAGTCAAAGCCGAAATCGATCGGCTGACTGTCGGGTACGCGGATAAACCCCAGTTCTTTGTGGACAAGCTGGCGGAAGGCGTGGCAACACTTGCCGCCGCATTCTATCCTAAAGATGTCATCGTACGTCTCAGCGACTTCAAGACGAACGAATATGCGAACTTGATTGGTGGTCGTGACTATGAGCCGCTTGAAGAAAACCCCATGTTGGGCTTCCGAGGAGCGTCACGCTATTACGACGAGCGCTATAGTGACGCGTTCGCGCTCGAATGTCGGGCAATGAAAAAGGTCCGCGACGAAATGGGGCTCACGAATCTGAAGGTGATGATCCCGTTCTGCCGTACGGTCGAAGAGGGGCAGAAAGTGATCGCCGAAATGTCCAAAAACGGACTCGTCCGCGGCGAAAACGGACTGGAAGTCTACGTCATGTGTGAGATCCCCAGCAATGTCATCCTGGCTGAGGAATTCGCTGAAATCTTCGATGGGTTCTCGATCGGTTCCAATGACCTCACGCAATTGATTCTCGGTGTCGATCGTGATTCCGAGATTGTCGCGCATATCTTCGACGAGCGAAACGCTGCCGTGAAAACCATGATCGCCAGTGTGATCAAGCGAGTGCGGGCCAGGGGACGAAAGATTGGAATCTGCGGACAAGCACCCAGTGATTATCCAGAGTTCGCGCAGTTTCTCGTCGAACAGGGAATTGACAGCATTTCGCTCAATCCCGATTCGCTCGTCAAAACCATGATCAAAATTGCCGAAATGGAACAGCAGTTGGAGAGCAATCGATAAACGGTCTGCCAGCCAGGAGCCACGAAATTCAAGGACTAGCGCATGGTCAGGACAACTCGCGACATCGTGGAAAACGTTGAGACTATTCGCTAATCACCCGCCACCCCGCTCGCCGGGGTGGTTCAACGGCCTTTGCACTACTTGAACTAATAGAACTCTCTGGAAAAAGAGTAGTGCCTAGCCCGTGGACCCACCGGGACAAGCCCGGTGGCGGATGATTGGCGAAAAGTGTCAAGACTTCATCAAAGTTCGCAAGCAGATGGGTGAACAGCGCTGGATGTCAGGGAGCCGACCACCACAGACGCGTAAACGAAAAGCATGAGTCGACTGTATCGGGGTATGGCAGCGCGTGACTAAATAGTTTAAGAAGAAATAGGGCCTGGTGTGGCGAACAACCTACAGCTCGATTGCCATGTTCGATATGTGATGGAACGGGCGATTCAATTCTGCCGTTTCGTCAGTTTCTATTTCAATTGCGGCTGAATGGAGGGCAGGTCATGACTACGGATGCTTCGGAAGGCACGTTTCGCATTGCGATCTATAACCAACATCGGGACCCGCATGTACTCAGCACCGTGTTTCAAAAGGTGCTACAGGTTCATCCCACCGACGCCATCACATGGTCACGTCACGTGCCGGGAATTCTGAACGCTCGCTTTTCTGAGCAGCAAAGTGCAGCCTTGGTGACGGCAATCACAGCTGCGGGATTGTTTGCACAAGCCGTTCGCGACGATGAAATCCCCGACTTGCATCAGTCGCTTGCCGTTCATCATCTGCAGCTTGATGAAAATGGGCTCCAGATCATTGAGTTGCATGGA
>JAQGHT010001260.1 GCA_028291565.1 Planctomycetaceae bacterium
AATGTTGTATTTAATGCAGTTGGCGCGGGATTCGTCACGGAAGCCGGCGATGAACAGGGAACCTTCGATCACAATATTGCCATCCATTCGCTTGGTTCAGGTGAGGAGGTCAGCAGTCGCAAGAATATCAATGACTTTGGGCATGACGGTGACGGCTTCTGGTTCCAAGGGGGCAACGTCAATGTGACGAATAATGTCGCGTCAGGCCAGCGTCACGCCGGATTCGTGTTCTTCCCGACGGGACTCAATCAGAAGGGATTGGGAGTGACGACCATTCCTGGCAGCGAGTTACCGGCGTCTTACGGCGCCAAACCGACTGAAAATTACTCCGATAACGACATCCCATTACGCAGTTTCCAGGGCAACGTCGCATTCGCGGAGCAAGACGGATACGAATCCTGGTTTTCGCTGCAGAACACTCCGTTAAACGTTCAGACCACAATCAAGAATCTGACGGTCTTCGATACCACCGGGGATGCGATATTCACGCCCTACACCAGCCACGTCACATTTTCCAACGTCAACGTGAGTAATCCGGTCAATTGGGCAGGGGTTAATGTCGGGGCGATCAACACCGCCTTCCAGCGGAACGATTTGACATCCAATATTACCTACGATCATGTTTCGGCGACAGGATTTGCCGTAGGAATCAACGCGCCGGTGGTCGGAACCAACAACATCGTCGGTGGCAGCTTCAACAATCTGCAGAATATCACGATTACCACAACCAATTCCGATACCAGAGTCGTCAACATCAATGATGCGTCTGCGTCTGATCCAGTTCATTTCCTCGATTCATTGAAGACGATCGTCAACGGCCAGTCCGTTCCTGCCAAGCAGTACGATATTTATCTGCAGGCCAATTGGCAGCCGTTGTTTGATGACATCACTCGCAACTTTGCACGTGATATCATTAAGATCGGACTGGTGTCACACAATGGGCAGCAGGTTTACTTTAATGAGCAAGCGGCGAACTACGTGCCGTATCCCGACGCAACCTGGATTACTAATCATCCAAACACTGCTCACGGCCCCGTCGCCGCGGCGTGGGTTCCGGCTGCGTTAACAGACCTGACAAACACTCAATTGTGGAATCAATTTGGGTTGGCAATCGGTGGCGTGGTCGCTCCCAGTAGCGCGGTTGCCGATCCACTGATCAACGGCCTGGTCGGACCGGCGACGCATTATGCGCCTCAGAATTATTTGTGGAGCGCCAAATGGTTCGATAGCCGGACCGGAAACTATTACCTGACGTATTCCGCCTGGAACCCCAGCTTGAACAGTGGAGCCGGTGGCTACAGCTACGTTCAAGAGAAAACTCCTACGGCGCTCGTCGGTGGATGGAATGTCATTACGCGAACGCAGACGTATCAAGTCAATGGCGCGACGGTCACACAACCGATTTCATTCCTCGTGTATAACGAAAATAAGGATCCGACGTTCATCCAGGCCAATCCAGGTCAAGTACTCAATATCGCCGATATCAACAATGGGACCGTATTCAATCTGATGGGTTGGATTTCGGCATCGTATGGCAAGGTGAATTTCACGGCCACGGTGAAATTGAATGATGCGAATTATGTCTCAGCACTTAAGACGCGAGCTGACGGTACACATTTTGTCACAATCAGCTTCAACATTTCCAATTTTGCCGGTACGACAACCAAGATCAGCATCGATTTCGACGTGACCACAACTGCGAAACTGATCAAAGACATCGGGCAGATCTATTTGCCCTACATTGACTTGTCGACCACATTGAAGAAGCTGCTTGGGTTGTAACGGCACAACCGAGTGCGCATGATTGAGGGGATAAACAGGGGACGCAACATGTTGTTGCGTCCCCTGGTCCATTCCGAACAGGACGACCAATATCGAATGTGGGATCATTCAATTGCAGATTTGGCAGGAACATTGGGGGGCAGGGTGATGGGGAGGAACAGGCAGAATGATGTGTGGCAGAATTATGGGATCTGGAAACGGCGAATGACTTGATCCTCAGCAATTGTCTGCATCATTCTGCAAGACATGATTTTGACTTTTCCCCGCCATCATTCGGTCACTCTTCCGAGCGTGACAGATGAATTACGGCGTGGGGTTCTAGCGTCCTGACAATTTCTTTATATCATTCGCAAGCCGAATGGATTCTACGGACCCGGATTCGAGACAATTCTTCACCCAAAGGTCATACCCCGACGGATCACCGTGGTTGGCAAATTGGATCAGGACCAGAGCCAATCCCTGATCCTTCCGAACCAGGTCCAGATAGCGATTCACCTGATCCTGAGACTGTAACGTTCCCGCAGGTAGATATTTGCGAACTGCTTCCTCATTCACAACGACTGCGGTGGCTTCCATGGAATATCCGAGCGGAAACGCGTCATGGAGCGGAAACCGCCAGCGAACTTGATTGTTGGAGAACAGCTGGCCAGTCGTCTTCATGATGACTCCCGGCATTTCCAGTTGGTATTCAAACTCTTCGCTTGTCTTAAAGCATTCAGTTGTCATGAAGCTGGGGAGATAGCAACCGACTAGACGCGCCGTTCGTTCGAGACTCAGGCGTTCGAATTTCTCCTGCCCGCCATATTGGGCGCTCAAGATGTGTTCACATGCGTTTTGCAGTCGTGTTTGTTTTTTTGTGCTGGAATCAGAATTCCACGTTTTCAACATGTCACTCACGAGTGACCGCATCAGCGGTTTCCCTTCCTTATCTTTGACAAGTCGATCGACCGTCTGGACCAGGAACTCCTCGACGCGCGACTGAAGTTGTTTTTCATCAGTCAGCGGCTTATCTGGCGATTCGAACAGATCGAGACCATGCCGCTGCAGAATCGTAAAGAAAGGGATCTGATACTTCCGGTACTGCTTCAATTGCCTTTTGAAACCCATCTCCAGGACCAGATCGCATGACTCGTGAAACGCCGCTCGTGCCTCGGTGTTCAGCCAATTCTCCAATTCGTGAAGATCATAACTGGAACCCCATGCGCGTCGCGCTGACGCAATCGCGATGGCCACAGAGTCTCGAATAATTTCCTCGCGCGCGATTCGGTGCTCCGTCAGATTGAAGGTGTCAACCAGGTTTTCTTTCCAGCGCCATTCCGTGACGAAACCAAGTTCAACACGGTCCAGACTGCGAACAATGCGCCCGGTGCGGTAATCGTCAAGAACCTTCACTTCAAAAGAGTCTGGCAGCGAACCGAAATTCGCGAACTTGCCCCATGCGACGAAATTAGTCAATTTGGGATCAACAACGGCCTTTTCTCGCCGATCGCCCCGCAAGGCCTTTGCTAGTTCGCGGATCGGCACATCTCGAGTTTCAATCGGGTTGACCAATCGCGTTTGAAAGAGTTCCTGCCAGCCAGCGTCCTTGTTACGGGCAGCCTCAGGGACATTCTCCAGTGGCTGCGAAATGGCCCGTTCCACCGAACCATCTGGAAAGAGACGCGTCTCAGAACGAAACACTTTCGATTCGCATCCGCTCGCGAATGCAAACGTCAGACAAAAGATGACCCCGAATGAGCGGTTTATTGTGATTGACATTCGATTTGTTCCAGATCCGTTCCATCGAAGTCACGAGTGACGGTTCCCGTCCAGTCCCATCGCTTGCGTATACATTATTTGGCAGTCGGATGAACTTTGGTTGGCAGCAGTTCGTTCGCCTTGGCTTCGATTTCGGCTTTCGTCATGCCGTGAATACC
The DNA here is from genome assembly GCA_028291565.1 of Planctomycetaceae bacterium. Classification (GTDB taxonomy): domain Bacteria; phylum Planctomycetota; class Planctomycetia; order Planctomycetales; family Planctomycetaceae; genus JAKFVC01. The sequence goes on from JAQGHT010001260.1 coordinate 3,699, forward strand.
TTTCCACATGGTGTCGGCGGTCGGGGTGGCCGAGGCTCCAGCATTCTGCAGCGAAGAAATCGCAGTTGCCCGAGCCATAAATACCTGGCGTTGCGATTCAGACATGTCGGCTGTCATGGTC
>JAQGHT010000010.1 GCA_028291565.1 Planctomycetaceae bacterium
CGAGTTCTTCCCAAGAATCGAGATGTTGCTCTAAGTCCGCTTCCGATTTCGCCACTTCAATCCACGGTTCACCTTGAGGAATCTCTGATCTCGGGACGCTCCGGGGAATTGATGAACGGTGATCGAGTATGGTTTCGATGGCGGCTTGAACGACCATTGTACGAACCTTCTTAGGGCAGCGTTTCGACGGAAATAATAGGCAGATAGGAAGTTCAACACCTCGGATCATAGAAAATCTAGTACACAAATCCGGTACTGAAAACGAAATCAATAAACGAAAGCTGTCGAATCGACGGGACAGATGCTCGACCGCACAAGGTCAAAACGTGTTCTCCGAAATTTATTCCATCCGAGGAGGTTCGAACTGAATTGCGGAAAGGGCGACAAAATCCAAGACATGAAGTTTGGACGAAATCCTGCCCAAGTCGACTTGAGCCGACGGTGACGGAGCAGTCGCTTGCCAATTCTTATTTTAATTAGACAATGTCGCTCCGCCAGTAAAGCTGTAACGTCAGCGGGTGAAGTATGTTGCGGCGCAAAAACTTCTGCGACGAATTACACCTTCAAAATCCTTCATTCAATCGCTCAATCCCGAGTCAGCTCCGACCTCTTTGGTCGGCTTGAGCGAAAATTCTGAGTTTTGCACGATTGGCAAATCATTTCTCGAATTCGCCGGCAAATTCTTCCTTTCTGCTTCTTTTTCTGTATTCGGCAGACTTTAACACCCGAAAAGAATATGAGCACAGATCGTCCTCGAGACCTCATTGAATTTGTGGAAATCGGCAATACACGGTTATGAGAGGATTATTGCTGGCTACCGTTTTCGGGTTCATCATCACTGGTTGTCAATCTGCGACGCCGCCAGTTCGCGCCGGTTTGGCGAGGCCGGTAGTCGGAACTGGGGCAATTCACGCACTTCGACCAATTGTCCCCGAAGACATTCCACCTGCCCCAATTCCCGCCATCCCCCTGCCGAAGGTATGGACGACCCCCGAAGCAAATAAACCGTGGCCTCTATCTCTGCGTGAGGCCGTGCTGATCGCTCTTCGAAATTCAGACATCATTCGCACGCTTCAAGGAGACCAAGTCGTCGCGAGCGGTGTCTCGAATTATGATCCATCAGTTTTGGATGCCTCCTGGCGGGCGACGGGGGCCATCTTCGATCCGACACTCCGGATCGGCTATATTGCAGACAAGTACAACCAGCCTCCGTCGACGTTCTTCGGTCCTGGACTGGCCGAAAACACGCGACGCGATGACGCGACACTGACTGCTGCATTGATTAAACCGTGGGCGACGGGCGGCAGCACCTCGATCGCGTATAATCCATCAACTGGATATTTGTTTTTCCCCCAAGGTTCATCCGGGTTATTCAATCCCAATTATAGTTCTAATATCGAGATCTCTGGCCGGCAACCATTGCTTCGCGGTGCTGGCATTGATGTGAATCGGGCTCCAATTCGAATCGCTCAATTACAGACTGGACAATCAGTCTGGACTGTTAAACAGGCGACATTGTCTTTGGTCCGGAGCGTGGAAGAAGCCTACTGGTCGCTGCAAGCGGCGCACTCGGCATTACAAGCGGTCGACGACATTCTGCCATTTATCGATGATGTTGTGCACATTCAAGAAGAGCGGTTCGAAGAGGAGAGGACCATCCGGGCAGAGGTTGGAAAGGCTCGTGCGCAGCAGGCGACATTTCGCCAATCCCGAATCAACGCTCGTTCCGAGGCCGTGAAACAAGAACTGTTGCTGCGAAACTTGCTTGGTTTGGCGCCCGATGATGGGCTGACAATTGTTCCGACCTCTCCACCGTCTCGAGTACCATTGCAACTGGATTCGGTTGCATTAATGCAAATCGCGGTCAATAATCGACCAGATCTGATGCGCCAGCGCTTGGGAATCCGAATTCGTGAAATGGAGTTGCTGGTCGCCGAAAACGGCCTGAAACCGCAATTTGATCTGCAGGCACTTTATCGCACCAACGGTTTGAGTGACAATGTAGGTGATTCATTGTCAATGACTTTGCAGAATCAATTCACTGATTGGACTGCCGGGGCAACTTTTTCAATACCGTTGGGACGCCGTGCCGCTCGGGCCACTCTGCAAGCTGCGGAATTGGTACTCGGCCGAGAGAGAATGGTATTGCGCCAGCAACTGCATGCGACTGCCCATCGTTTGGGCGACCTGTTGCGTCAATTGGAGGCGATTCGAAATTCTTACGATCAAGCCGAAATCCGAGTTCGCGAAACGGAGGAATGGCTTAAGGGCGCGCGCGGCCGCTATGAAGATCCGCCCCCGGGAGCTGATGGTCAGGATTGGCTGCTGCTGGCGTTAAACGATTACCTGCTTGCTCTGCGAACTCGCGCTGACGCAAACACCGAGATCGCCCAAATTCTCGCTCGTTACAACACGCTTCTGGCCACATTAGAAGAGGCGCAGGGGACCCTTTTGGCAAGCTACGAAATTGTTCTTGAAGGGGATCCCATCCTTCAGGCTCGTTCCAGTCCATTGAATATTCGATCCGACTTGGTTGAACCGCTGAATTGGGATCTGGACGCCGAAAATCACCACCAGAATTCCGTTCGAAAGTAGCGTAAGAATCCCATTCCAGCCATTGTCGCCAGCGACTTCTTTCCTCGATAGACGCGTCCGAATCCACTCATTCCAGAACGAAGTTCAGCCTGTGGATTGTCGACTTCGCAGTAAATCGTGATTGTCCCCTGATGATCGGACGACGTTGGCGTCAAAGCGACGTTGGCGATCGGGGCAATTCGATCGACGCGCGCCGGAAATGTTTTCATCGGGAAGGCCCGCGCTTTCAAATCGATTGTCTGACCGATGTGGATCCCGTCCATTTTATCCTCGGGAATCGCGATTTCCGCTTCAAGCGTCCGCAAGTCTTCAATTGTACAAATGATCGTTCCTTTCTCTAGGAACTGACCGATCTTTTCCTTGAGCCGCGGAGTGGTGACCAACCCTGAGAGCGCACATCGCAGTTCCTGTTTCGAGGACATGTCCTGGAAGTAAGCGAGCTCTTCCTGAAATTTGGAGAGACGTGCCCCCTCAGCTTTGATTTCTTCTGGATGTGCTCCCGCTTGTAATAATGCTAACGCGGCTATGGTGTCCGCCAGTTCCTTTTCACGTTTGGCAAGTTCCGCCTCGAAGAGAATCGTACCGGATGCCTCCCTGGTTCGTTTCTGTGTGATGGCCTGTTGCCAGACTGCTTCAGCGACTTGAACTTTCCTCTTTTCAGACCGGAATTGTTCTCCGGCGAGAACTCCCTTTTTATACAAACGTTCCGACTGGACCAAAGATTGGCGCGTATAGGCCAATTCACTTAAGTTCTGAGATACTTGAAGTTCGAGGCGCGACAACTCCTCTTTAAATCCTTGTTTTGCGCGAGTCAGGTCGCTGGCGGCCAGATCACGCCAGTTGCGACCTCGGGTGACTTTGGCCTTTAGCTCAGCGACTTCTTCGGGACGAGGTCCAATCTTAAGCCTTCGCAAATTCGCTTGTGCTTCTTGAACAGCCGCGGATTTTTGCGCGATCTGACTTTGCAAATCAGGGACTTCGATGCGTGCCACCAAGGCACCGGCTGATACCTGATCTCCTTCATCAAAGTGGATTTCCTTGACGAAGCCCGATACTTCAGCGCGGATTTCCAATCGTTTTCCCGTCCGCACATGAAAGGTGCCACCGGCACTCTCTTCCATTTGAACGACTGACATGAAGACCGGTGCGAGTCCGAGAATAGCCAGCCAAATTGTCGTCCGGCTGATTCGAGTTGTGATCATTTTGCGAATCTCACCACCATTTAGACCTCGAAGGAGGCGTTTGATCGTCAATGTTCCAAGAAAAATCGTCAACACCCCGCCGATCCATCCGCCCCGCGATCGTGCGAGCCCGGCAACATTGGCGAACACGAGCGTCAAAAATGCCAGAGAAAATGACCAGCTGATCATTCCATACAGAGTGATCGCTAAATCACGTTTCGCCGGTGGGGGACGGGGGGCGCCCCAAAGAACATGCCGTGCCCAACCCAGCCATCGCTCCCAGCTGCGACCTCTCAAATTCGGAATTTCCAACCAGTCACTCAGCAGATAGTAGCCATCGAGTTTCAGCAACGGATTGAAATTCAACAGCACTCGTGCACCGCAAACAGACAGTACCACGGACGATAGGTAATTGACGAACACTTCAGGAACTGTCAATCGCCAGATAAATGTCGCCACAGCCCAGACACATAGATCACACCATGCGCCCGCCAGTGTGATCCATAATCGACGCCATTTGCTCGGGATCAGCCAGGCGTCCGACACGTTGCAATACAAGCAAGGCGTAAAGAACATCAACAGGAAACCGACTTCGTGCACTTCGCCGCCGAAATGCTTGCACGTCAATCCATGTGCGAACTCATGACAAATCGTCGCCAGGATCAAGGTGAGCCACACCGCTGCTAGCGTTTCCCAGCGTAATGCCCCGGGAAATGCGGCATAAAATGCGGCGCGGTGAACCCAAAGCTCGATGCCGGCTGCCGTGATAAACAGGCACGAGATAATAAAGAACTCGACACTCCAGATCCAACGCAAGAGCGGCTCAACTCTGTTGAACAAGCGATCCGGATCAAACAGACTATAACGCCAGAAGAGCAGACTCTGACCAGATTTCTTGTTCGCGTTCGACGATGAAAGCGATTCGGCATCATTCCACGATTCGTCTTCGGAATCTGTGTAGATCTTGCTGCGCGGTCGACTGCTCGAAGATTGTTTCAACAAATGCCGCTTCGATGCCATCTCGACAAACTCGTCCAAGTCTTCGGATGTCAGCGCGTCATTAAACCGACGTTGGAAAGCATCCAAAACTTGTGTCGAAGTGGCTGTCGCATTGAACTGCGAAAGCAGGAACCACTCTTGCTCGCCGAGCTGAAAATACGTCTCGGTAACTGGATCCTTCACAACAAATTGATCGTCGCCGACAGGCCGAACGACCAGGTCATCACGCCGCTCCGGAAGTTGCCGAGACGTCGCCGGCGCTTCAGGTTCGACTATGATACTGGACATGGCATAATCTCGTCGGAGCGTCGAACATCAACTTAGGTATTTTGCAGTTCCGCCTTGAGCGGGCTTCTCAGCAGAATTTCTTCGCTCTCTTCTTCCGTCAACAGATAAACGTAGAAGGGAATCTTCAATTCAAGGCAGCGAGCGGCCCGGTGATGACCGTCGATCAAAAGATGTCCGTAAACCATCTCTGCTTCGTCGGTCCGGTAATGGATATGGGCGATAATGCCTGGAAACTCAGTGTTCACGTGCGGGAGATGCTGCTGGTTGATCTCGCTCGTTTTTACGGAAAATTGGACGCTCTCGTCATCGAGTTCCACCGATTCGCGGCCGTCACTCACAATTTGACGTGCCTGGTCGACGTCATAAAGGTATTTGTGCGCCATATACCAGAAAGTTTCCGAGCCGGAAGCACAGTTCGGGCATGACACTTCTGCGTGAGAACTGGACATTTCGATCTCCAATGAGAAAATCGATGGTTAAGTGGATAGCAAGTTAACGTTCGACATC
>JAQGHT010000015.1 GCA_028291565.1 Planctomycetaceae bacterium
CATGTTGAGCTTACTTGGTCCCGAATTTCGTTCAGGCGGCGATCTTTCGCGGCGTGAGATGATTCGAGTTGGTGGCCTGTCGATGGGTGGAGTGGCATTGTCCGACCTGCTGACTCGTGCTGCCACGGCTGCACCCGCTGGAGCGCAGGCGGCACAAGGGCCAGGGTTTGGCCGAGCCAAACGCTGTATTATTCTGTATCTGTCGGGTGGCCATCCGCAACACGACATGTTCGACCCGAAACCCGATGCGCCGGCGGAGATTCGTGGCGAATTCGGTACTATTGCGACGTCCGTTCCATCGCTCCGATTTGGCGAACATTGCCCGCTGTCGGCGAAGTTGATGGATCAGATGGCCTTGATTCGGTCCATGAATCACACTCATAACGATCATGGGCGCGGTTCCTATTGGATGTTTACCGGCTGCATGTATCCCGGATCAGTGCCCGACGTGAATTCCATGTCGCGTCAGGACATGCCGCACTTGGGGTCATGTCTTTCCAAGCTGGCGCCGGGGTCTGGGCCGATGTTCCCATTCATCATCGTCCCACACCGGATGGATGTCGCTGGTGGCCGCCGCGCGGGTCAGTTCGCCGGCATGTTGGGACCGAAATATGATCCCATGTTGACCGGTGGAAATCCTAACGACGACAATTTTCGGTTGGAACACCTGCCGCTCGTCCCGAACGAAGAACCTGGTGTCATTCGCCGACGATTGGGATTAGTCGATCAACTCAATCAGCAGGTGGACTATCTGCGAGACGGACAGCTGGCTCAATCGCTGAAAGATAACCAGCTCAAAGCCCTGGATGTTGTGGGCTCGGCTGCGGTTCGTCGCGCCGTGGATTTGTCGGTCGTGGAATCGACCACCCGCGAAAAGTATGGCCGAAATCTATTCGGCCAGTCGGTATTACTCGGTCGGAGATTGCTCCAGGCAGGAACGCGGCTTGTGCAGTGCAACTGGCAGCGGACTCAGGGGAAAAATGGCTTCGCGTGGGATACGCACTGGAACAATTTCACCGCATTAAAGGAAGAATTGATCCCCGCGTATGACCGGGCATTTTATGCGTTGATGACCGACTTGGCCGAAACAGGGGAACTCGCCGAGACGCTGGTTGTCGTGGCGTCTGAGTTTGGTCGCTCACCGAAAGTGACACTCCGCAATGGCGGACGCGAACACTGGCCAGAACTCTATAACGTGATCCTGGCTGGGGCCGGGATTCAAGGCGGGCAAGTGTACGGATCGTCCGACAAGCAGGGAGCCTACCCGCTTGAGAATCCAGTCGGTCCCGCAGACTTCGTCGCCACGATCTATCACATGCTGGGGATCGATCCGCATCAAGAAACGCACGATCAGCAGAACCGGCCCTTCCAGCTGGCTAAGGGGAATCCGTTCCCGTTGCAGTATACGTAGACAGTGGCGGCAAGTATTCCGTTTAATAGGCTTTGCTCGGCGAACTGCGAGCCTTGGGAATCTTGTTTCCTCTGGACTTATCCAGACGGTTGAGGCGATTTGATTGGACAACCGATCTGAGGTACGAGACTGGAAGGCGAGATACCGGTGAGACAATCGCCTTCCTTAGAACTGCCAAGGCCATTTTCGATTGGCTTGAGGGACAGTTGCCATGACCAACTTGACTGATATGTCGGTTCAAACTTGGGAATCGAAACGTACCGCTGAAACGCGCCAAGTGGAGGAGGCCCTGCGGAATGCCGGGTTCGAGAAAGTTGACGCCTACCGCTATAATTCAGCGTCGATTCGCTTGCGAGTGATTGATTCGCAGTTCGATGGGCTCTCTCGCGAGAAGCGCGACGCTTTAGTTGAGCCCTATTTGGAACAACTACCGGAGCGTACGCAGGCGGATATCATGACGCTTTTTACGTTCACTCCGGCCGAAGTCCAACAAACTCCGGAAAAATTCAAAGGATACTTTTTAAACGCGGAGTTCGAGCACCCTAGCCCGTCGATGCTGTGAGGAGTTCAATCATGGCAGATCAGCAAATCAAGAAAAAAATCCGCGGCGTGCTCAAAGACGGCTATTTCCACGATATTGACGATTTGGTTGATATTTCAGATGGGCCTGACGACAGCATTCATGTTGTTGTTGTTGTCAGTCGTAAATTTGACGGACATCGAATGAAGGAGAAACATGATCTGGTCTGAGTTGAGCCAGAACCTGGAACCTGAAGAATGGGGGAGGTGTCACTCTCAATTGGCGTCAGTCCAGAAGAAATCAAAGCAACGTAGTCCTTTTCCTGAGACTTACCAAGGTGATTTTCGTTTGGGTTGAGGGGCAATATCGGTGACTGAGCTGGCATCTCCGATGGTCCAGACGACTGCAGAAATCGAATCACTTCTTTTCCGTTAAGATGACGGATAGCGACATGTCCAATGCGTCCGCGTATCTCGCAAGAGTATTGACCGTCGGGTTCGCGTCTGGGTTGGTTTCCAACTTCGAAATGGCTGACTTGCTGAGCCCGGTTTTTTCGCCAAGATCTGCCAGGGACATTCCACGCAGTTCGCGTTCAGCCTTGAGCAGCCCAATAACTTGATCCAAACCGGCCCTTCGTCCATGGCGAATCGCCCGCGCCTCTTGCTTGATTTCCGGGATCTCGGCGGCGATCATTGCACGGATCTTTCGATATTTTGCCGCCTGTTCGGCCGTTGGCTCGCGATAAATGCGTTTTCCCATTGTTCGCTTTTGGGGCGGTTGATTTTCCATGATGACTAATCCTCTACCTCGAATGCAGTGATCGGGTACACGGTGAATTCATCAAGCTGTTCGTAGACTACAGCGACGTATCGGCCGTCGCTGGTATAACCGAAGGCCATTGGTCGTCCCGATGATCGGCTTATGGAAAGATAGTCTGGGTTGAGTACAATCGGCTCGACATCGTCTGGCGTCAACCCGTGCTCTCCGATATGTTCCATATTTCCGTCATCAGTCAATTCCCATACGAAATCGAAGTACGGCATTGTAAGCTCTCGTGAATGTTGAATAAAATGTAACGCATGTTGGCATGAAGTCAACAAGAATATGAATTCAGCCGCCTCGTGGCCATTGAAGGTCAACGTCATCTTTGAAGATTCGATGTCTCCATTGCTGATTGAGTCGGATCAGCCGAGTTTCTACGATTGCCGTCGCAATCCGGCAGGTGCTGGATGAAGCCCTCGGTCTCGATCTGACGACGGAACAAAGTCGCGCTGCCGCAACGGAGATTCGAGCCATTCTCGCGCGCTGATGACCCCAGTGACGCGTCATTTTTAGTCTGGTGATTTTATACTGTTCGCAGCCACGAATGAGTCTGTTTCAATACTGATTCCCCGCGATCAAACGTCTCACTCTTAACCGTGCGTGGTATAACAGAGCCACAATGGGTTTGTCATTTCTGTCCGTTCCGACCTCTGCGAGGCCGGAAGCGAGTCTCGGAGAGCCTCGCCTACAGGTAAG